>NZ_JBHTKJ010000013.1:0-107191 GCF_042675965.1 Virgibacillus byunsanensis
TGTCAAGCAGGATTCGCACCTGCTAAATTACACGACCTATGCTCGGTCGCTCCGGAAGCCTTAGTTGTACTTATGTAGATAAGAAAGTTTTATACTTTCTTATCTACTAAAAAAAACATGAAAGTAATTAATTTTCATGTTTTCAGTAGTTTATTCTTCTCTTCGGTTCTCGCCAGACAATGAAACTTCTTTACTCACTTGTTTAATTCGTTCAATAATTCGACCCGCCTTAACTATTTCTACATCTCCACGATTTGACTTTGCCAGATGACTCTCTAATTGTTCCAAACTATAATTGGAAGTAAAGAAAACAGGCAGTTGCTCCATCATACGATATTGTAAAATGGATCCTAGTATTTCATCACGAAACCATGCAGATTGTGTTTCGGCACCTATATCATCCAGCATTAATATATCAGCATTTTTAAAGTAATCTATCTTTTCATTAATGGAGTTATCTTGTAATGAATTTTTTATCTCACGAACGAACTCTGGCATATATATAAGCATAGATGATATATTAAACTCTTTTAATTTATTAGCAAGCGCACCGAGAAAATACGTTTTCCCTACACCAAATGGTCCATAGAAATAAAGTCCCTTTGATGGAATGCCGGATTTAGATTCCTCTATAAAGGTAATTAACTCACGTATGGCCTTGAATCTAGTTTCATCATTTTCAATATCTCCAATTGATGCGTTCAATATTTCTTTTGGCATATATAAACTTTGAATTAACTTTTGCTGCTTCTTTTGCTTTTCATAATCGGTTCTACTATGACACTTTTCATATGATAAATGAATTTCATTATGATCAACATGCAAAATAGGCGAATACCCCTGTAACATATTCACACACTTTTCGAAGCAAGAACACTTATCACACTGTTTTGATTGTGTTTTATATTCATATAACCTAATTAAATTTTTATCAATTTCTCGTTGAGTTAAATTTGGGTGAAGTGATATAAACTCTTTAATTTCAGGATCATGTAAAACTTCTTTTTTAATTCTTGTATAATTTTCTTGGAAATTTTCATTCTCCTGCATCCACTTCTTCAACTCTGATTGGACTGGTTTCATCGAAATCATCCTTGTAAATGATTATTTTTGTTAATACTTGAATGCTTTCGTAAAAGCGTTTCTAACTCTTCTTTCTCCTGTTCTAAATTGGAATCTTTTTGCTGAGATGATGATTTTTGTTTTTTATTTTTACGTTCTTTAAACCAATCTGGTACTATTTCTTTTGAGCTATTCTTCTTATATGTTGTTTTTGGGGATGCATCTTTACGATATCTGTCTTTTTCTTTTTTAGCAAACGCCATAGCTTCTCTAGCAGTTTGCAAATTTGCTCGTGACCAGTGACTTGCTATTTTCTCTAAGTATGCGCGTGATAATTTCATATTAGACTGCAATAATACATAATGAATGAGTACATTCATTACTGGAGAAGGTAGGCCTTGTGTAGTCATTACCTCACGAATAATTTTCATGTCTTGTGCAGATGCTTGATTCCCACTAGATAAATCTTCTAACAATTGCTTTGGTGAGATCGTTTCTAATTCGTGTATAAGCTGTTCTTCTTTAGTAGTTGGTTTATAATCAACTGTTCTCTTAATGGTATTCTCGTTTTTTTCTATTAATTTAATGTTTGGTTTGTTATGTTTAGATTTAAATACGTCATGACAGGCATCTTTAAATTCATTGTTATTTAAATAATTCTCATCAGATAATGCCCATAATAAGGACTTTTCTATTTCGTAGGATGCTAAATCATATAGAATCATCATTTGTGATATCATTTTTTTATTATGAGAGGTCAATACTTTATTAACAGGAATCATACGTTGCTTTAACATTTGCTCCAACCATGAAAAATCAATTGTTTCTATTTCAGCACTTGACTCCACCTGGTGAGCATCTTCATCCATATTCATGTTATCCATATATGGTTGGAAGGTTTGAAATACGTCATGGAAGGAAGCTGTAATATTATTCTCATTATTATATGTCTTTCGTTTTACAAAAGCATTTTTTAATACGTTGTGTTTGTCATTTCCTAAATGATGATAAAGAAGCTGAGTAAGCATAGCATCTTTAAAGAATTCTGCTGGTGCGAAAGGACATTGTAGTTCATAGGTATAAATAGTGTGTTCATCATCTTTATTTTTATATGATTTCAGTAAACCAATGCCTTCAAGTTTTAATCTAGCACGATAGAGTTCGTCTAGTGGGATATTTAAGTAATTCATCAAAATATGATGTGTTTGAACCGAAGAATCTTGCAAATCTATATCGTGTAATAGGGTTTGATATAGAGAAATTGGTTGAATACCAATTAACGGTTGATAAAGATGGGTTAAAGATTTTGCATAATCTACTGGCAAGCTCCCTTTAAGCAAAACACGATACCCGTCAATAGGTAAAATTTTCCCGATAACATTCATTGTTCTAACCCTTCCCCTTTAGACAAAAATAACCTAATACATATCTCCTGAATGTAAGTGTGAAAAATCATCAGGAGTCCTCTTTTTTATCTGTTTTAATGAGATCTTTTAATTCATCTAAAAATACACTTATATCCTTAAACTGACGATAGACTGATGCAAAACGGACATATGCGACTTCATCCACTTTTGATAGCCTGTCCATTACCATTTCACCTATTTCGTTACTTTCAATCTCTGAAACACCTGTACTACGTAATTCTTTCTCAACTTCAAGAGCAAGTGTTTCAATTTTTTCAAGTGGCACAGGACGCTTCTCACATGCCTTGATTAATCCTCTAATTAACTTTTCTCTACTGTATTCCTGTCTAGCACCATCTTTCTTCACAACAATCAATGGTACTTCTTCAATCCGTTCAAATGTGGTAAACCGAAAACCACACCGCTCGCACTCTCTTCTTCTTCTGATAGAACGTCCTTCTTCAATTGGTCTTGAGTCTAATACCTTTGTACTTTTATTTTGGCAATTTGAACATCGCATATCATTTTAGCCCCAATCATTTAACTACCCATTCTGATATCATCAATTTGAATGAGTTCCTTATTAACTTGATCGTAAAGTTGGTGAATGACCTTTGTACTAAAACCAAAGTCAATAGGTAGTACTGTTTCGGTAGTAACTGAGAAATCTATAGCTGTAAAAAATGGCCTAACCATAATAACGGTCACAACTATAAAAGCCTTTCTCCCCTTATTTGTAATCACACTTATTTCACCACGTTCACTTGATACAGCATTTAATTTATAATCTGGGGAATTTCGAAAGTAATTTTCCAGCATTTTTAAGCCTTTATCTTTTGTTGTTTTATAATATCTTGTTTGTAGCGATGAATCCTGGTGATTTTCCCTTGTTTCAGCATGATTATCTAAGTATTTGGTCAGTTTTTGACGAAAAGACATTCTCTGCACCTCACCTATTCAGTAGCCAATCTCTATGTGTAATCTAATAAATAAATTATAAACGTATGTTAACTTTCTACTATTTTAACATGTTTTCTTGAAATCGACTAACTGAATTGAGATAATTCGTAATCACGCTACATGTTTATCGGACAACCTTATAAAATAAAAGAGGATTGACCAATTGTTAGCTGAATTGGTCAATCCTTGTTTATTATTTAGGCTGTTTTCGCACGCATTGTTGCATTTTCACCTCATAGTTGATATATGATGCGTCGTAACTTGAGCTAATGGTGGGTGCTATTATTCGCTCTGGAAATACACTTCGCGCATCTTAGGGTGGCTGGTGAGCTTCTTCATGCTGACGCATTTTTAGAATCTCACCTATGCCTATCCTCCCGCAGAACAAGGAAAGCTACGGCAGTATTACATCGCACGCAGAAAATTGGTCTGTACTTTCAAGGAGTCTTCGTCTATTCCGGCTGCTAATATAGTGCTATCTGATAATTAATAGCAGCGTAGCGAGAAAAAACTTATAATGCAGCTTTACCAGTCAGGGTGAGCGAAGGGAGGTGACTCCTGCGGGAACAGCACGTGTTCGAAGACCCCGCAGAGTGGTTTTCTCGAGGAGGCTGAGACCGTGCCCGCGGAAAGCATCCTCCCGGAGCGATCCCGAACGGCGACAATAGCACAACTTATAGAAATCAACCAAGCGTTACGTCGCATTATATATCTATTCTCTCAAAAGCAACAAACTTTACGAAAGCAGCCATTATTTATAATGCATTTTGAAATTCTTTTACTTTCACAGGCCCCATACCACGTGGCACTTCTACCTTCTCATATGTTTTAGCTTCTAGCATTTTTGCAATATAAGTCGCTGCTACATTCGGGTCAATTATATCACCACATGTGTAAACATCAATGCTAGCATAACCGTGCTCTGGAAAACTGTGAATGGTTAGATGTGACTCTGAAATAATTACGACACCACTAACACCATGTGGTGCAAATTTATGAAAAGCAACTTCTCGAATTTCTGCTCCAGCTTTTAGTGCTGCATCAACAAAAATCCTTTCGATTAAACCCATATCATTTAGTTTATTTATATTACAATCCCATAGCTCTGCAATTACGTGTCTTCCCATTGTATCCATAACGTATTCCCCCTAATATGACTAATATACTTCTATCCATGTTACTCATACTGCCACGGGGGAAAGTTAGTCCAAAGAGATCCTAACCCTTTAAGCAGCTACTAATTTGCTATAGAAGTTCAGACAAAATTATAAACTGTTTTGGATACTATTGCAATACCATTTTATAATTACATTCACTATCCTTTAAGATATTTTTACTTGTTCTTGATGTAGATAGCTTCCCACATATTTTGCTAAATCTACAACCCTGCTTGAATAACCCCATTCATTATCATACCATGCTATAATTTTAATTTTATTGTCACCCATTACCATAGTAGATAAGCCATCTATAATTGCAGAATAATCTGTTGAAGTGTAATCAATCGATACAAGAGGTTCATCAGTATATTTCACAATACCTTTGAGATCATTTTGAGCTTCCTGCCTAAATGCATCATTGACTTGATTGATTGTAACTTCTTCTGTTACATCTACTACTAAATCCACTAATGACACATTAGGTGTCGGTACACGTAAGGCCATACCGTGTAATTTACCATGTAAGTGAGGTAACACCTCTCCCAATGCCTTTGCTGCTCCGGTTGATGTAGGAATTATTGATTGCGTGCAACCCCTTGCACGACGTAAATCTTTATGTGGATTATCTAAGTTTTTCTGATCATTTGTAAAAGCATGGACAGTTGTCATCAATCCATTAACGATGGAGAAGTAATCATCTAAGACTTTCACGATAGGTGCTAAACAGTTTGTTGTACATGACGCATTTGAGATAACATCATCTTCACCTGGGTTATAATCCATATGATTTACACCCATTACAATTGTTTTATCTATCTCTTTACCTGGTGCGGTAATTACAACTTTCTTTGCTCCTGCTACCAAATGCAAACCTGCATCTTCTTTAGTTTTAAATTTACCTGTTGCTTCTATAACAACATCAATATCATTCTCTTTCCATGGAAGCTGTTGAGGATCACGTGAATGGACAAGTAATACTTTTTTGCCATTAACTTCAATGTAATCATTAAGTGCTTTCACTTCTCCATTAAAAATACCATGTACACTATCATATTTTATTAGGTGGGCAAGTGTTTCTGGAGGATAGCTTGCATTTATTGCTACAACCTCTAATTGATTGTCTGTAATAGCCTGACGGAATACCATCCTTCCAATTCGGCCAAAACCATTAATTGCTAATCGAGTTTTATTCATTTGTAGTCCTCCTATATATGTTATACTTTTTAAGTTAATTATTATGATTAGTATAACATATTAAACGTAAAAATGTGCCCCAATTTTATCAAAAAAAGCTTAGAAATTAGTAGAATTTCTAAGCTTTGTTACTTCTTATAATACATTCCATTTATGTAACAAAGATTCCAGTTGTTCATATGACTGTGATTTTGTACCATTGTTATCGATAACCGCATCTGCTAGTTCGACTTTTTCATCAATTGACATCTGTGAATGTATACGCTGTTTTGCCTCTTCCTCATTATACTGATCACGTTCCATTAAACGTTGAAGCTGTACTTTTTTTTCAACAGCAACAACAATTGTTTTATCAACAAAATGAGTTAACTTACTCTCAAATAATAAAGGGATATCAAGTACAACACATTGTGCTCCTCTATCCACAAATTCATTTTTATGTTGCAACATTTTTTCTCTTACTGACGGATGCACAATTTCATTTAATTGCATACGTTTTGATTCATCAGCAAAAACAATCTCACCTAACTTGGGGCGATCAATCGTTTTGTCTTCTCGAAGCACAGTATCTCCAAATGTCTGTATTATTTGATCATAGGCTTTTTCACCTGGACACACAACTTCTCTCGCAACTTTATCCGCATCCACTACTGGTATATTAAAGTCATCAAACATTAACGATACAGTACTCTTACCAGTTGCTATACTCCCAGTTAAACCTAAAATTAATGCCATGAATTATCCCCCCATTATTTTTTTTGGCAGGTCGTACATACATGGGTACCGCGACCTCCAACTTTCATTTTAACAATCGGTTTACCACACTGCTTACATGCTTTATTTTCTTGTCCATAAACAAATAGTTCCTGCTGAAACATTCCCATTTCACCCTGAGAATTTACATAAGAACGAATTGTAGTACCACCTTGCCTGAGAGCCTCATCTAACGTTAAGATTGCCTGTTTCTGTATTGCCTTCACTTCTTTTTTCGTTAATTTACTTGACTGTTTTAATGGGTGTACATTAGCCCTAAATAACGTTTCATCAACGTAAATATTACCTAATCCTGCTACGATACTTTGGTCCAATAGAACAGCTTTTATACTTCGTTCGGTTTTCTTTAGCTTTTCAAAAAAGTAATCAAAGGTGAATAGCTCATCAAATGGATCTGGTCCTAATTGGTTTAACGGTTTTCGAATTAATTCTTCACCTTTAGGATAAATGTGCATCGTACCAAACTTACGAACATCATTGTACCGAAGTTCTTCCCCACCTTCGAATGTAAAAATGACATGTGTATGTTTCTTAATAGGTTCAATTGATTGATGAACACTATACTTTCCTTCCATACGTAAATGAGAAATAAGGACATAGTCATCTAATTGGAAAACTAGGAATTTTCCTTTTCTTGTAATATCCTGGATCGTTTGGCCAGCTATCAGGAATTTAAATTGCTCACTATCATCTGGCTCTTTGATAATGTTTGGCCAATATACGGAAACTTGTTCTATTTTTTTATTTATAACAAATTGTTTTAGTGTTTTTCTTACCGTTTCTACTTCTGGTAGTTCTGGCATGTTTTATATCTCCTTATTTTGCATCAAACCAGCTTTCGCCATATGCATAATCAACCTTTAACGGTACGTTTAATTCCACAGTGTTTTCCATAACATCAGGTACTATTTTTTTTAAGCTCTCCAACTCTTCTGGTGGTGCTTCAATGATTAATTCATCATGCACCTGTAATAACATCCGAGCTTCTAGATTTTCTTCTTTTAATTTTCCATGCAAATCAATCATTGCTTTTTTTATAATATCAGCTGCACTTCCTTGAATTGGAGTGTTCATTGCTGTACGTTCTGCAAAACTTCGCAGATTAAAATTTCTGTTGGTTATATCTGGCAAATATCTTCTACGTTTCATTAATGTGCTGACATACCCTTTATGTTTTGCCTCTTGTACAATCTCTTCCATGTACGTTTTCACACCTGGGTAACTTTCAAAATAGCGTTCAATAAACTTTTTAGCTTCTTTTCTTGTTATTCCAAGATTTTGTGAAAGTCCATAATCACTAATTCCGTACACTATTCCAAAGTTAACTGCTTTAGCTTGACGACGCATATTCGCTGTTATTTCTTCCTTAGTAACATGAAACACATCCATTGCTGTTTGAGTATGAATATCTGAGTTTTCCTTAAATGCAGCGACTAACTTTTCATCGTTAGCTATGTGTGCTAATACGCGTAATTCGATCTGTGAGTAATCAGAAGCAAACATAATCCAATCCTTTTTCACAGGTACAAAAGCTTGTCTGATTTTACGGCCTTCCTCTAATCGAATTGGGATATTTTGCAAGTTAGGTTCGATGGAACTTAATCTTCCAGTTTGTGTTAATGCTTGGTTAAAACGTGTGTGTATTTTGTTCGTATCGTTATTAACTACTTTTAGCAGTCCTTCGATATACGTGGATTGCAGCTTTCCTAACTGTCTGTACAAGAGAAGTTTCGGTATAATCTCATGTTCATTCTGCAATTGTTCTAAAACATCAGCTGCGGTTGAGTAACCAGTTTTAGTCTTTTTAAAAACAGGTAATTCGAGCTTTTCAAACAATATAGGCCCTAATTGCTTAGGTGAATTAAGATTAAACGTTTCTCCCGCTAATTCATACACCTCTTTTTCAAGTTCATTTAGGCGATGTTTCAGGTCTTCTCTCATTTCCTTTAGACGGTCCGTATTCACTTGTACACCTGTATGCTCCATCTCACCTAAGATTAGCGCAAGAGGCATTTCCAATTCTTTACATAATTCATATTGTTCATTATTTTTTAACTCATTTTCTGTTTCATCTTTCAATGAAAACAGCGTATTTGTTTTACGTACTACATGCTCAGCTAATATCGATTCTTCTGGAACTTTGATTTTAGCACCTTTTCCATATACTTCCTCGTCAAACAGTACATCAGTCTTGCCCATTCTGTTGGCAATTGCAGGAATATCATGATGGTTTTCTGACGGATTTAGCAAATAAGAAGATAGAAGCATATCAAATGTAATTCCTTTTATATGAATATTATGCTTCAATAATGCTACCAACGTTTTCTTTGCGTCGAAAACGCTCTTTGTTTTGTTACCATCTTCTGCCCACTCTTTAAAAGTCTTCGATTGCAGAGCTACTTTTGTAGGTATGTAATATGCATCCTTTTCATTAACTAAACCGAATCCTTCAATTGTAGCTGTATGATAATTATCACCTATCATCTCAATTACTAGTGCTTCATTACCTGTAAATATATCTGAGGTAACTTCTTTTAAAATGGAGAAGTTTATTTCTTTTAACTCTACTTCATTAGTCTCTCCATCTATTGTTTCTCCTTCAAGCTTCGTTAATAGTGATTGAAAGCCGAGATCCTTAAATATGGTACTTACTTTATTCTGTTCATATCCTTCATACATTAGATCATCAATTGTTATTGTTATTGGTGAATCACAATTTATGGTAACTAATTCTTTACTCATAAAAGCATCATCTTTATTAGTGATAAGATTTTCCTTCAGTTTTTTTCCACTAACATCATCCACATGTTGATAAACTTCTTCCAACGTCTCATATTGTTTCAGTAATTTCGTAGCTGTTTTTTGACCAACTCCAGGAACACCAGGAATATTATCGGAACTATCACCCATCAAGGCTTTTAAATCAATAATTTGATCTGGTGATAATTCCATTTTCTCCTTCATAAAGTCGGGTGTATACTTCTCTACATCACTTATGCCTTTTTTCGTAAGGTTAACGGTGACACTATCAGACACAAGTTGTAGTAAATCTTTATCTCCAGATATTACTGTAACATCAAAACCAGAACTTTTTCCTTTATTAGCAAATGTTCCAATAATATCATCTGCTTCAAATTGGTCTAACTGGTAGTGAGGGATATGGAATGCATCAAGTACTTCCTTAAGTATTGGAAATTGTTCTGATAATTCAGGAGGTGTTTTCTGGCGTCCACCTTTATATTCTTTATATGTTTCATGACGAAAAGTTGTTTTCCCTGCATCAAAGGCAACTAACATATGTGTTGGTTGTTCTTCCTCTAAAATACGCAAAAGCATGGTTGTAAACCCGTAAACCGCGTTAGTATAAACACCTTTTTCATTATTTAATAAAGGAAGTGCAAAAAAAGCACGGTATATAATACTATTTCCATCAATCAAGACAAGCTTATTTGACATATGTTACTCCTCCAATCAACTGCAATATTCATTACATATATTTTATCATTGTACTTGGGTAATTGAAAAAATTATATACGCTTTTTCAATTTACTTACTTGATCTTCTAAATGACGAATTCGTTTTTGTAAATTATAAACAATTGGTAAGTAGATTATTGAGATAACAATAATTATACCTAAACCATCCATAACGACCACTCCTTCATTGATTTTAAATAGATTGTTTTTGTCACACAATAGATATAAACTGCGACGTAACGCTTGGTTGATTTCCATAAGTTGTGCTATTGCCGCCGTCTGGGATCGCTACGGGCGGATGCTTTCCGCGGGCACGGCTTCAGCCTCCGAAGCGGAAAACCACCGCTTCGGTGTCTTCAGACACGTGCTGTTCCCGCAGGAGTCACCGCCCTCCGCTCACCCTGACTGGTAAGGGGTTCTATTAATACTAATACAGTCCCACGACAGTAACAGAAATAACAGTGGAGGAAATACACGTAGACTCCTTGAAAATACAAACCCGATTTTTTGCGTGCGATGTCTAGCTATATAGCTTTCCTTATCCTGTGGGAGCAGAGGCCTAGGAGGCTGTCCGATGGAATAATTTCTGTGAATATATATGCATTCACACTGAATTATTAATGTATAATCCACCATATTTTGAATAAATATTCGGCAATTTCACTTCGTCGGACAGCCTCCTAGTTGAGACCCCGCAGAGCGTTAGCTCGAGGAGGCTCATCAGCCGCCCACGGAAAGCGAAGTGTATTTCCGTAGCGGTAGGTTAACCGTCACATCAAGTTATGTCGCAGTTTACATCAACTGCGACGAATAAAAAGCAACAAAACTTAGGATGCCTTTACTTCTTATCCTAAGTATAACAAAACACCCTCTATTAAAGAGGGTGTTTTGTTGGTAAATATACATGAATCGTTGTGCCTTTATTTAGTTCACTTTCTATTGAAATATTACCATCATGAACTTCTACAATATGCTTAGCAATTGATAGGCCTAAACCGGTACCCCCAGTATTTCTGCTTCGCGCTTTGTCTATTCGGTAAAATCGCTCAAAAATTCTTGGTATCGCCTCTTGTTCAATTCCAATACCTGTGTCTTTAACTTGGATATGGATATACTCACCTTCAGAATTAATCCTAACAACAACATCACCTTTTTCTGGTGTATAGCTAATCGCATTATCCAAAAGATTAATAAATACTTGTTTCACTCTTTCTTTATCAGCCATAAGAAACATGTTTTTAGCTACATCAACAGTAAATGTGATTTTTTTCTGCTTTGCCTTGTGATTGATCACTGGTGTAATTTCTTCTAGTAATTTCTGAATGTTTACTTCTGTTAAGGTAAGTTGAAAATCATCTCTTTCCAATTTTGACAAAGTTAATAAGTCTTCAATTAAAAGCTGCAATCGATTGCTCTCATCATATATTATTCCAAGAAATTCTCTTCTCGTTTCCACGTCCTTCATGGATTCATCTAGTAATGTTTCAGCAAACCCTTTAATTGATGTAATCGGTGTTTTAAGCTCATGAGAGACATTTGCTACAAAGTCTTTTCGCATTAATTCTAGCCTTTTCAGTTCTGTAATATCATATAAAACTAACACAGCACCTTTTAACATATTCCGTTCGTTAAAAATAGGCGCTCCAACAATTTCAAAGTGATAATTTTCTATACCTCTCAAATGTGTAAACGATTCCTTAACATTCTTTTCGTATAAAAACGTTTTCTGTACTGTTTGATGGATGATTTCATTATCTAACACATCATAATATAAAAATCCATGATAATCCTTTGATGTATTCCCGAACATAGATATGAACTTTCGGTTTACAAGATGAATGTAGCCCTTCTCATCAATAAGCACTAATCCACTTTCAGTATTATCAATTACTGTTGATAATTGTTTTGCTTGCAGTTGCTCATTTATGGTAAGTTCACTCAAATTACGTGCTAACTTATTTATACTGCTGTTTAAGTCACCCACACTCCCATTTGAAGGATGATGAATTCGAGCACGATAATTTCCTTTCACGATTTCACCAATTGTTTTTGTTGCTTTTGTTATCGGTTTAATATAGCGATCAAAAATATGAACTAAAAATAATAATAATATAATATATTCCGTTAACAATACGGAAATAAGTACAATAAAATTGTCTACCATTTGATTTAATACTAATCCTGTAAATAGTACGACCGTAAATATGCCTATAACATACGGAAATAACGGTCTAGTAAATAACACTTTCATTAGGTTGGATCCTCCAATTTATAGCCGAGCCCTCGGATAGTTTTAATATAAAACGGTTGCTTTGTATCTGGTTCAATTTTGTCTCTTAAATGGCTTACATGTACATCGACAATACGAGTATCGCCAACAAAATCATAATCCCAGACTCCACTGAGTAGTTGATCCCGTGAAATAATTCTCCCCTTGTTCATTGCAAGATAGTGTAAAAGTTCGAATTCCTTTCTAGTAAACGTTATTAAGGTATTATTCATTTCAGCTTCATAACGTTCTGGATATATGACCAAATCACCAATTTCAATCGTGTTTAAATTGTTTGTATCTGTTCCTTTTTGTATTCGCCTTAGAATTGCTTTTACTCTTGCGACTACTTCCTTGGGACTAAATGGCTTAGTTAAATAGTCATCAGCCCCTAGCTCTAATCCTAACACTTTATCAAATTCCTCATCTTTGGCTGTTAGCATTAAAATAGGTGTATCATTTCGATTTTGTCTTAGGTGTTTACATACTTCCATACCATCCATCTTAGGAAGCATTAAGTCCAAAATAATCATATCATAATTATTTCTTTCTGCTTTATCTACTGCTTGTTCACCATCATATGCAACCTCAATTTGATATCCAGCTTGCTTTAAATTAAATGTTAACAATTTAACAATTGATACTTCATCATCGACTATGAGAATTTTACCCTTCACCTTGAAAACCCCATTTCTATATCCTTACAACTCAAATGTAGCTTACTTTCATCTTACAACGAAGTAGCACTAAAGTGAACAAGATTCCGAAAACGTAAAGAAAAATTTACAAAAAAGAAAAAAAATACTATCACTTTATAGTTTGTGTGATAGTATCTTAATCATTTCATATAATTTAAAAAAAGTTTTCAAGTGATTGAGCTGTAATTGACTCTGGTTCATAAGCTGGACAGACATGTAACTTTCCACGTACTACTTCATCTCCATTAACATCAAAACCAATTACAGATAAAGTAACCTGGTGATTTTCATGGTCAATAGCAATGATCTCTAATGTGAACTTCACTTCTGAGTTATGATAAACAGGGTTTGGAAATGCCATTTCATGTTGAGTAATATGACTCCCTGGTCCCGGTAAGTGCATCGAGACAATAGAAGAAACCATTCCAAATAACATAACAGATGGTACAATCGGTTGTTTATACGGCGTCTGTGATGCATAATCATGTTGAATATATAATGGGTTAGCATCATTTGTTAATCCTAAATATAGTAGTAGATCTTTATCTTCAATAATATGTGAAGCAGTATAAGATTCTCCTACTTGTAAGTCATTTATTTTCTTACCAAGCTTTCTTTTTTTACCAATCATATTTACCCACCTCCAAATATGTAAGCGTTTACCATTATATCAAAAAAAAGCCTTTACTTCTATAAATATAAAACAAAAAAACTTCTTTTTACAACATTGTTGTAAAAAGAAGCCTTTATAATACTATACTATTTTAAAACATCAAGTACATTTTTAACTGAATCAGCTGATTTGTCTAACTCAGCTTTTTCCTGTTCTGTTAGATCTAACTCAATAATTTCTTCAATACCGTTACCGCCTATAACGGTTGGTACCCCAAGATAAATATCAGAATATCCATATTCACCTTCTAAGTAAGCAATAGTCGGAAGTACACGACGTTGATCTTTTAATATTGCTTCAGTCATTACTGTTAAAGAAGCAGCTGGAGCATAGTATGCACTACCATTACCTAGTAGTCCTACAATCTCACCGCCACCTTTACGTGTACGTTCAACAATTGAGTCTAAACGATCTTTTGAAATTAATTTATCTAACGGAATTCCACCTGCGTATGAATACCGAATTAATGGAACCATGTCATCACCGTGTCCACCTAGAACAAAACCGGTAATATCTTTAACCGACAAGTTTAGCTCTTGTGCTACAAATGTACGGAAACGAGCTGAATCTAGTACACCAGATTGTCCAATAACACGTTCCTTAGGGAAACCTGATTCTTTAAATACAGTATACGTCATTGCATCAACTGGGTTTGTTAGAACCACAATATATGTTTCAGGCGAATACTTTACGATTTCCTGTGCAACAGACTTCATAATTTTAGCATTTGTATTTACTAAATCGTCACGGCTCATACCTGGTTTACGAGCAATACCTGCTGTAATAATAACAAGGTCTGAGTCTTTTGTGTCTTCATAATTAGAAGTACCTGTTATGTTGGCATCAAATCCCTGAACCGGGCTTGCTTCAAGCATGTCTAGTGCCTTTCCTTTTGTAGGATCTTCCATATTAGGTATATCTACTAATACGACGTCACCAAGTTCTTTTTGGGCAATCATTAATGCGGTTGTTGCTCCAGTAAATCCTGAACCAATCACAGAAATTTTATGACGTTTTATAGCCATGTGAATCCCCCTCCATCAATATTAATCCATATTTTTAATTAATTCGTCACCGAATTCAGAAGTTTTGACTTCTGTTGCACCGTCCATTAGACGAGCAAAATCATATGTTACTACTTTTGAAGCAATTGTTTTATCCATAGATTTAGTGATTAGGTCTGCTGCTTCTCTCCACTCTAAATGCTCAAGCATTAATACTGCTGACAAAATAATGGAAGATGGGTTTACTTTATCCAGTCCAGCATATTTAGGTGCAGTACCATGTGTTGCTTCAAAAATTGCGTGACCAGATTGGAAATTAATGTTTGCTCCAGGTGCGATACCAATTCCACCAACTTGTGCTGCTAAAGCATCAGAAATATAATCACCGTTAAGGTTCATGGTTGCAACAACATCAAATTCATTTGGGCGCGTTAAGATTTGTTGTAAGAAGATATCAGCAATAGAATCTTTCACTAAGATTTTACCTGCTGCTACAGCTTCATCTTGTGCTTTGTTAGCTACATCTTTACCGTCTTTTTCAACAATACGGTCATACTCAGCCCATGTGAATACTTTATCGCCGAATTCTTCTTCCGCTACTTCATACCCCCATGCTTTGAATGCACCTTCAGTGAATTTCATTATGTTACCTTTATGTACTAAAGTAACACTTTTTCGTCCTTCATTAATTGCGTATTCAATACTTGAACGAACAAGACGTTTTGTACCTTCCTCAGATACTGGTTTCACACCAATACCAGAAGTTTCAGGGAAACGGATATTACTAACTTCCATTTCACTTTTCAAGAAGTCAATTACTTTTTTAACTTCTGCAGAACCTTTTTGCCATTCAATCCCTGCATAAATATCTTCTGTGTTTTCACGGAAAATTACCATGTCAACATCTTCTGGACGCTTTACTGGTGATGGCACACCTTCGAAATAACGAACGGGACGCAGGCATGTGTATAGGTCTAATTCTTGACGAAGTGCTACGTTTAATGAACGAATCCCTCCACCAATTGGTGTTGTCAAAGGTCCTTTAATAGCAATTTTATATTCATTGATTGTATCGAGGGTTTCACTTGGTAACCATTCACCAGTTTTGTCAAACGCCTTTTGTCCTGCTAACACTTCTGTCCATTCAATTTTCTTTGTACCATTGTAAGCTTTTTCAACTGCTGCTTCAATCACTCTTCGTGCAGATGCCCAAATATCCGGTCCAGTTCCATCTCCTTCAATAAATGGAATAATCGGATTATCAGGTACATTCATCTTTCCATTTTCTACAATAATTTTTTCACCTTGTGTCATATAAATACCTCCTAGTTCTTCGTAACATAGTTATTTTATCATAATACGTTTAATCATGTTAATAGCCGGTTTCCCGGCCATTATAAAATCGCTCACTTTTAGTTTAAGCCCGTTTATCCATTGCTACATAACTTTGTGTTTTTGGACCAACATACTCAGCACGTGGGCGAATTAAACGGTTATTATCATACTGCTCTAAAATGTGTGCTAACCATCCAGAAACACGACTAACTGCAAAGATCGGTGTAAACAAATCATGATCAATTCCTAGGCTGTGATACACAGAAGCAGAATAAAAGTCTACGTTTGCGGGTAAACCTTTTTCTTCTTTAATATAATCTTCAATTTTAACGGACATATTATACCATTTTGCTTGCCCAGTTAATTTAGTTAACTCTTTTGACATACGTTTTAAATGTTTGGCACGTGGGTCGCCATTTTCGTAAACTCGATGTCCCATTCCCATAATTTTTTCTTTGTTAGCTACTTTTTCTTTGATGTACGGAATAGCATTTTCTTCAACATCTATTTCCGTTAGCATTTTCATCACACGTTCGTTGGCCCCACCATGTAATGGACCTTTAAGTGCACCAATCGCTGCAGTCACACCTGAATAAATATCAGATAGGGTAGCGACACATACTCGTGCTGTAAAAGTAGATGCGTTTAGTTCATGATCTGCATGAAGTACTAAGGCTTTATTAATTGCTTCTACTTCAACATCTTTTGGTTCTTCTTCATTCAACATGTAAAGGAAGTTTGCTGCATACCCTAAGTCTTTTTTGGGTTTTACAGGATCTTTACCTTTACGAATGCGTGCAAATGCAGTAACGATTGTAGATATTTTCGCTTGTATACGTAACGCTTTTTGTTTGTTCGCAGCTTCTTCCATCACATCTGCATCTTCATCGTACAACCCAAGAATCGAAACAGCTGATCTTAATGCTGCCATTGGGTGAACAGTTGATAAATCATAGGAGCGTAAATGATCAATTACGGCATCAGGAACCTCCATATTAGAAGCCAGTTCTGTTTTAAATGCATCTAGTTCTGATTTGTTAGGTAGTTTTTGATTCCATAGTAAATAAACTACTTCTTCAAAACTTGAATTCTCCGCTAAATCATCAATTCGGTAACCAACATATGTAAGTTGATCATCAATAATGGAACTAATTGACGATTGAGTTGCTACAACCCCTTCAAGCCCTTTAGTTGTTGTCATAACAAACCCTCTCCTTTTTCTATAATTTGTTCATTAAATTAGGATAATCAAACAAAATACTATATTTGACAATATTCCGACATAACATCATCAGCCCCACGGTCAATTATAAAGTATTATACAGACAATGTGAATTGAAACAGTTGAAAATCAACAAATTTTTAGGAAATTACATTATTTAGACTGTTTTAGTAAAGATTATTGCTTTTAACAGTATAGATATATAATGCGACGTAACTTGAGATGATGGTTGGTGCTTATACTCGCTCTGGAAATACACTTCGCGCACCTTAGGGCGGCTGGTGAGCCATCACGTGCTGAAGCACTTTGGTGACTCACCTATGCCTATCCTCCCGCAGGACAAGGAAAGCTCCGGCAGCATTACATCGCACGCAGAAAATTGGTCTTTATTTTCAAGGAGTCTTCGTGTATTTCCGGCGCTGGTATAGCGTCCACAATAAAACAACAGCTATCATTTGGTTTTCTATAGCATAAACTGCCACTTTATGATGGTTGATTGGAGCGGAGGTCAGTCGACTCCTGCGGGAACAGCACGTGTCTGAAGACCCCGCAGCGGTGATTTTCCGCTTCGGAGGCTGAAGCCGTGCCGCGGAAAGCGACTGACCACAGCGGAAATCAACCTGGCAGTTATGGCGCATTTTATATCAACTATGAAGATGAAAATATCTTAATTCTATTTCCCTTTTATTTATCATATGTAACATAGTACAAGCATGATAATGTTCGATTGGAGGGAAACAGCTTGTCCAAGCAATTTTTATATCAACTGATCAGATTTCTATTTGTTATAATTGTCATAGTTGGAACCTTCTTTTTATTAAAATACACCTTACCTTATCTTTATCCATTATTATTTGCAATAATCTTTTCAATGTTACTGAATCCTATCGTCACTTTTTTAGAAGGACAGGTAAAGTTACCACGAGCTTTATCTACTATAACTGTTATTATTTCAATACTAGTGTTATCATTTGGAGTTATATTATTTATAATTACAGAGTTAATTCAAGGTACAGCGTACTTAGCAGAAAAACTCCCCACACATATTCATGAGTTTATTTCATTTATAAAAAATATGGTTCATGAAAAAATACTTCCTGCTTATCATGAGATTATTTCTATATTTCATACGCTTAGTTCTCATCAGCAAGAAACAATAAACGAAAACATCCAAAATCTGTTGGCCCAACTAGGTTCTATTGGGGCTGAATTATTACAAAGCTTGTTATTAGCTATACCCAACTTTCTCTCAATACTCCCTAACTCACTAACCGTTTTTATTTTTATTTTATTAGCAACATTTTTTCTAACAAAAGACTGGTATCAGTGGAGACAATGGTTCATAGAACTATTTCCTATTTCTGCAAATAGAGCTAGCAAAAATGTTTGGGAACAATTAAAGAAAGCGATACTTGGATTCTTTAAAGCACAACTAATACTCATTATTATTTCTACATCCATTATTGCAATAGGACTACTGGTTTTACAGATAGATCATGCAATTACAATCGCTTTACTAGCAGGAGTTGTTGACTTCTTACCTCTTATTGGTACAGGAATCATCTTTATACCTTGGATTGTCTATCTCTTTGTAACCGCTGACTATTTCTTAACAATAAGTATTTGTGTATTATATATGCTCGTTGTGATTACTCGACAGTTACTAGAACCACGAATTATTTCGAGCAGCATAGGAATTAATCCACTTGCAGCACTTATTTGTTTATTTATAAGTTATCAATTATGGGGAGTAATGGGAATAATTATTGCCCCAATCCTGCTCGTTTTACTAAATGTACTTTACAAGACGGGTGTTTTTCATACCATATGGTTATACATCAAAGGATAACTATTACTACTTACGATAGACAACAGTTCCTTTATCCATCATATACTTAATATACTTCTGCAACCATATTTTAAATGGGGTTCTTGTCGTAGGAAGCACTAATATAAAACCAACTATGTCAGTTAAGAAACCGGGTGTAAATAGAAAAACCGCTCCAACAAAAATACATATCCCGTCAATTATTTCATTTGCCGGAACCTGACCGTAACTCATTGAAGCCCTTGCACGATTCCATGTTTCCATGCCTTGCTGCTTTGCAATCGTTACTCCAACTACGCCAGTAAGTAAAATTAGTCCTACAACCCACCATGGACCTATCATACCTCCTGCCCAAATAAACACCCCAATTTCCAATGCTGGTATAACAAGAAGCGCAAGCAATAACCATCGCATTAAACGTCCTCCTTTACATTTCAAACGTGTAAAAAAGAAGGGAAATCCCCCCTTCTTTTATAATACACTTGCATGCCCTTTATAAATATCACCTTTAGAACCATCAATGGTAATATCTTCACCATCTTCGATTAATTCAAAAGCATTTCGAACACCGACAACAACAGGTATCCCTAAACTTAAACCAACGACTGCTGCATGTGAAGTAAGACCGCCTTCTTCGGTAATGATGCCACTAGCTTTTTCAACCGCTACCATCATGTCCCGGTCTGTTCCATAGGTTACAAGTATATCTCCTTCGCTTACTTTCTCTATTGCCTCTTCGGCATTTTTGGCTATTACTGCTTTCCCATATGCACTACGACGACCGATTCCTTGGCCTTTGGCAGCTACATCACCAATAACATGAACCTTCATTAAGTTTGTAGTTCCACTTTCTCCTACTGGAACACCTGCTGTAATGATGACTCTACTTCCACGTTTAAATAAATTAGTGCTTAAACCTCGATCAATAGCTACATCCAACATTTCGTCTGTAGAATGTGCTTGTTCACCCATTACAGCGTGGACACCCCAAACCAGTGATAACTGACGATTTACTTTCTCTGCGAAAGTAACCGCAACTATAGGTGACTTTGGTCGATATTTTGAGATCATTCTAGCTGTATGTCCACTTTCAGTTGGCGTAATAATTGCACTCACAGATAAATTCATAGCTGTGTGTGTTACAGATTGACTAATCGCATCCGTAATTGTCATGTCAACTGACCTAGAACGATTTTTCAATATACTGGAATGATCAATAGCCGTTTCAGCTTTTAATGCAATATTACTCATCGTTTGGACAGATTCCACAGGATAATTTCCTGCAGCAGTCTCACCTGAAAGCATAATTGCATCAGTTCCATCAAATATAGCATTAGCAACATCAGATGCTTCTGCCCTTGTTGGACGGGGGTTACGTTGCATAGAGTCCAACATTTGTGTAGCGGTTATAACTGGTTTTCCAGCAATATTACATTTTTTAATTAATTCTTTCTGCACTAGAGGGACATCCTCGGCTGGTATTTCTACACCCAAATCCCCGCGCGCAACCATCAAACCATTGCTTACTTCCAAGATGGAATCAATATTATCTACGCCTTCCTGATTCTCTATTTTAGGTATAATTTGAATATATGTCGCATTGTGTTTTTCCAAAAGTTCCTGAATCTCCAGAATATCAGATGCACGACGAACAAAAGAGGCCGCTATAAAATCTATCCCTTGTTCTATCCCGAACTCTATATCTTTTGCATCTTTTTCGGTAATTCCAGGTAAATTGACACTAACGTTTGGAACGTTAACACCTTTTTTATTTTTTATTGTTCCTGAGTTTAATGCTTTTGTTTTAATTTCATGATTATCACGATCAACTTCTAATACCTCTAGTTCAATAAGCCCATCATCAAGCAATATGTTGGACCCTTCATGAACATCATCAATTAACCCTTGATAGGTAACAGAAAAACGTTCAGCATTTCCTTCAATATTATCCATAGAGACATATACAGTACTACCTTCTGTTAGTTCAGCCTCACCATTTTCAAACGATCCAGTTCGTATTTCAGGTCCTTTAGTATCTAATAGAATACCAACTGTTTTTCCAGCTCTATTTGCTGCACTTCTAATATTTTTAATACGCTCACCATGCTCTTTAAAATCACCATGTGAAAAATTCAAACGGGCTACATTCATTCCTGATTCAATCAATGTTTCAAGGGTTTCGATCGATTCAGAAGCAGGTCCAATCGTACATACGATTTTAGTTTTTCTCAATTTTGCTTCCTCCTTCTTTTTTTGCCTATATAGATAATTCTTTTGAAAGCTTATACATGTCTTCATTAATGGTGTGCGCTTCGATTAGAACATCCATTATGTTTTTATCAACTATTTTATTATTTTTAATTCCTACCATTTTTCCGGCTCTTCCTTCTAACAGTAAATCAACTGCTTTAGCACCTAAGCGACTTGCTAATACACGATCAGAAGCAGTGGGAGAACCACCACGTTGGATATAACCTAAGACAGTTACTCGGGTTTCTAAGTTAGTAGCCTTTTGTATTTTTTCACCATATGTAACCCCACTACCTACACCTTCAGCCAAAATGATTATACTATGTTTTTTACCACGATCATGTCCTCGTTGCAGACGCTCAACTACTTCTTGAAAATCATCTTTCTTTTCCGGGATGAGTATACTTTCAGCACCATCTGCTAAACCTGCCCACAAAGCCAGGTCACCTGCGTCACGACCCATTACTTCAATCACATATGTACGCTCATGTGAGGTTGCTGTATCTCTAATTTTGTCAATTGCTTCAATAATAGTATTTAGTGCTGTATCAAAACCAATTGTAAAATCGGTTCCCGGGATATCGTTATCAATAGTTCCTGGAACCCCTATACATGGATACCCTTTTTCCGTTAGCTTTTGTGCACCACGAAAACTTCCGTCGCCACCGATAACAATTAATCCTTCTATCCCATGCTTTTCCAATTGATCAATACCTTTTTGTTGTCCTGCATCGGTTTTGAATTCTTCACATCTGGCAGAGCGAAGAATGGTACCACCACGTTGGATGATGTCACCTACTGAACCGATGTCCATTTTTTTAATATGACCGTCTATAAGACCTTGAAATCCACTTTCTATACCATAAACTTCTATTTCATGATAAATAGATTTACGTACAACAGCTCGTATAGCAGCATTCATTCCAGGAGCATCTCCGCCACTTGTTAAAACACCTATTTTTTTCATCAGTTTCACCTCAGGTTAGTCTGAAATATTTCTGTCTATACTAAGATAATCTTTATAGTATAAATTATCAATTATTTGCATGTCTAAACAATCATGAGGTTGACAAAAGTCAACCTCAACATGGATGTAGTGTTATTAGCTCTCTTTGTAATCACCAATTTTTTTATATTTTTCCCATCTTTTCTCAAGTAATTCATCTTTCTTACATTCATTTAATGCTATTAATGACTCCTCTAATACCCGATCAATATTGATGGCTTGTTGTTCAATATCACGATGTGCTCCACCCTTTGGCTCAGAGATAATCGTATCGATAACTCCTAAATCTTTCAAGTCATAAGAGGTGATTTTCATTGATTCAGCTGCTTTTTGTGCTTGACCTGAGTCTTTCCACAATAAAGCTGCAGCACCTTCTGGAGAAATAACAGAATAGGTTGAGTTCTCTAGCATATGTATGTGATCACCTACACTTAAAGCTAGTGCTCCACCACTTCCCCCTTCACCAATTACAATACAAACAATTGGTACTGTAAGACCAGCCATTTCCATTAAATTACGAGCAATCGCTTCACTCTGTCCACGTTCTTCTGCTGCTTTTCCTGGATAAGCTCCTTTGGTATCAATGAAACAAACAATTGGTCGGTCAAATTTCTCAGCTTGCTTCATATGACGTAGCGCTTTGCGATAACCCTCTGGATGAGGCATGCCGAAATTTCTTCGGATATTTTCTTTTGTGTCCTTACCCCGTTGATGTCCAATAACAGTAACAGGATTATCTTTATAATAAGCCATGCCCGCTACAATTGCTTCATCATCACCATATAGCCTGTCGCCATGAAACTCAATAAAATTAGTAAACAGACGTTGTATATAATCTAATGTAGTTGGCCGCTGTTGATGTCTAGCCATTTGGACACGGTCCCAAGGCTTTAAATTACCATAAATATCGTCTTCTAATACGGCTAATCTTTTTTCTAAGGTACGAATCTCATCTGATAAATCAATATCACTATCCTTCGTGAACTTTTTAAGCTCTGCAATTTTATCCTTAAGATTAACAATTGGTTTTTCAAAATCTAACACTTGTTTCATGAGTTGTTTCCACCCTTCTGATGCATTCCAAGCAATGTTGTCAGAAGTTGCTTCATTTCATGCCGATGTACAACCTTATCTAGTTGTCCATGTTTTAATAGAAATTCTGCAGTTTGAAAATCATCTGGCAGCTTTTCGCGTATGGTTTGTTCGATTATTCGTCTCCCAGCAAAACCAATTAAAGCCCCAGGTTCGGCAAAATTATAGTCTCCTAGTGATGCAAAGCTTGCTGATACACCTCCAGTAGTAGGATGTGTCATTATGGAAAGCATTAGACCACCTTCATTACTAAAACGTTTTATAGCTATAGATGTCTTGGACATTTGCATTAAACTTAAGACACCTTCTTGCATTCTTGCACCACCTGAAGCAGTAAAAATAATGAAAGGGATCGATTCATTTTTTGCATTTTCAATTGCTCTAGCAATTTTTTCTCCAGCAACAGAGCCCATACTCCCCATTCTAAAAGTAGAATCCATTACACTGAATGCTGTTTCTTGCCCATTAATGAACCCTTTCCCTGTTATCACACATTCATTCAGCCCTGTCTTTTTACGGTCCTTCTCCACTTTTTCCTCATAATCCGGGAAATCTAGAGGGTTACCTGTAATTAAACCACTATCCCATTCCTGAAAAGTACCCTCATCAAATAAACTTTCGATACGTTCCCAGGCATTTAACTGGTGGTGGAAATCACAGTTTGGACAGACATTTATATTTTTCTTCATCTCTTTGCGATAATAGATTTTATGACAACCATCACACTTCATCATTAACCCTTCAGGAACATCCTGTTTAGCCTGTTCACTAGGGATAGATGCATACTTTCTTTTCTTTACAAAAAAATCCTTAAGCAAGGTAGCTCCTCCTTCTCAAAACCAATGCATGTACAGATAACTCAATATAGATATGATTGCGATTAACTCTATTATAGTATAACGAATATAATTACAAAATGGCGACATATTCTGCCGTTAATATGCTTTAGAATACAAAGTTAATGTGTATGTTTATACTTCTTCCTTGTACCTTGAAGTTAAAAATAAATCCTCAATATGGTCATACCTCTTTTTTGAATAATATGTAATTAGTGAAGTATAAAACTCTTCCATATAATAATGCTTGTTTACTGTACGAGAAAAATCTTCCATTAGATTCCAAATTTTTGTTAATAAAAAATTCTCTGTCTTATTAAATAAATAGTTAAAAAATGCTTCATGCTTTTCATGCAACATTAAATTAGAATCATGCAATAAAGCCCTTAGTTCCTCTATATCTATTCTTTTTATGTGGTCAAAGGCCAGTTTAGCAGCTTCTTTCTCTAATACTTGCTTTGCTAGTGCTAAGTCACTTATTGTGTTCTTTTCCTGTAAAATAAATGACGATAATAACTCAACCGTTTGATAAGGACGATATGTGCTCAGATATGTCCCTTCACCGCGTCTGGTTTCTATAAGGCCCAATAGTTCCATCGCCCGCAATGCTTCTCTAACAGAAGATCTCCCTGCTTCTAATTTTTCTGCTAACTCTCTCTCAGAAGGAAGCTTATCACCTGGCTTTAAGTCGTTATCTTCAATGAATTTACGTATTTCCGTTAATACTCCTTGGTATACTTTTTGTTTAGGCGACATGGACACTGCCATGATTCACTCCTTTAAACTACTTTAGTCTTCATCTATTTCAGTTAATCTTCTTGTTTTTTCAGCTACTTCTTCAGGGTCAAGTGTGATCCTTGCTACTCCAGACTCCATAGCAGCCTTCGCAACACTTGAAGCTACCAGTGGTGCTACGCGTGCATCAAATGGCGCTGGAATAACATAATCTGCTTCCAATTCTTCCTCAGAAATAAGTGAAGCAATTGCCTCAGCAGCAGCAACTTTCATCTTTTCATTTATACGTGTCGCTCGTACATCTAGTGCGCCACGGAAAATACCTGGAAATGCTAATACATTATTAACCTGGTTTGGAAAATCAGATCTACCCGTACCGATAACTTTTGCACCTGCATGTTTTGCCGCATCAGGCATAATTTCTGGATCAGGATTTGCCATTGCAAATATAATAGGATCATCATTCATTTTTTTAACCATTTCTTCTGATAAAAGGCCACCTACTGAAACGCCAATAAATACGTCAGCTCCTTCAAGTGTTTTTTCCAAATCACCTTCTACTTTTTCTTTGTTCGTCATTTTAGCCACTTGATCTTTTACATCATTCATTCCATAGGGTCTGCCTTCAAAAATAGCTCCCTTTGAATCGCACATAATCATGTCACGAACACCAAAGTTATATAATAATTTTATAATTGCAATACCGGCAGCCCCAGCACCATTAGCTACTACTTTAATATCAGAAAATGATTTCCCGATTAACTTTAAAGCATTGATTAATCCTGCAACCGTAACAATGGCAGTACCATGCTGATCATCATGAAAGATTGGAATATTCGTTTCTTTCTTTAGCCTTTCCTCAATAATAAAGCAGTTTGGTGCAGCAATGTCTTCTAAATTTACCCCGCCAAAAGTTGGCTCCATTAATTTTACTGTGCGAACAATCTCTTCTACATCATGTGTCGCCAAACATAAAGGAAATGAATCAACACCGGCAAAACTTTTAAATAAAACTGATTTCCCTTCCATAACTGGCAATGCAGCTTCCGGTCCTATATTTCCAAGTCCCAATACAGCAGAACCGTCACTAACTACTGCTACCATATTTCCTTTCATGGTATAATCATATACAACTTCTTTACGATCATATATTTCTTTACAGGGTTCCGCTACACCAGGAGAATATGCAAGACTTAAATCTCTAGCATTGCGTACTGGTACCTTAGATTTTATTTCTAACTTTCCTTTATTTACTCTATGCATATGTAGCGCTTCGTCTCTTAAGTTTGACACGTATAGTTCACTCCTTTTAGTAATAGAAATTATAGGATTATTTCCAGGGTGGTCAGACCACTTTGCTATTTTTATTATAACAGAAGGTGTATATGTGTAAAGTATTCTATATGGTGCAAGATGGTGCAAGGAAGTCTATTTATTGTTTCTTTTTTCTAACACAACACTGTTCTTACCAAACTCACTTATGAACGACTGCAAGCAGGCATAACTCGGGTTGATATAATAATCATTAGCTAACTTATATGTCTGTTTTTTCTCAGCATGGTACACAATAATCGGTGTACTTCCAGGGGATTCATTGGCAATATTCTTTATTATCTTTAATGCCGTTTCCTTAGTTTGATCGGATAATTTTATAAATAATCGCTGAGTCTTCTGTTGAACTTGAAAAGTCTCTTCTTTAAGTGGATGTACATCAGAGATAATCCATTGCATACTTTTATTTCTTAATTCTACTTTTCCATTGAATACGATAATCATTTCCTCCTGAAGCCACCTGTAAACATTTCGATACAAATCAGGGAAAATCACTGCCTCCATCTCTCCTGTTTCATCCTCAATTGTCATAAAAGCCATTGAGTCCCCACGCTTAGTTCGTATAGGTTTAATAGTCTGAATGATCCCCGCACTATTTATTTTTTTCTTACCAACTAGGTGTTGTGCCTTATTGAGTGACACATGACCATTTTCTCGTAAAATATGACGATGGTTCTGCAAAGGATGACTGGATACATAGACTCCAAGCAGTTCTTTTTCATCTGTTAATTTCTTCATTTGACTAAAATCTTCTATTTCGACATAGATCTCTTCCAATTCAAGCTTGTCATGAAATAGACTTGGCTGATCATTGAATTCACCAAAAAGTTCCCCTTGTTCAATAGCTTGGTCAATGGATGCCAGAAGACTTGCGCGGTTAGTATAGAGTTCATCAAATGCTCCAGCTAGTATTAGTGTCTCGATTGTTTTTTTAGTCACTATCTTTAACGAAATCCGTAGGCAAAAATCAAATAAGCTTTTAAATGCCCCTGCATTTCTTACTTGAATAATCTCTCGTACTACTTGATTGCCTATTCCTTTTATGGACAACAGACCCATTCTTATATTGTTACTTTCTACTGCATACTTCCCAAAACTTTTATTGATCGACGGTGAAGCTAAAGAAATCTCTAATTCCTTCATTTCCTGTAAATATAATTGAATTTTATCTTGTTGGTTTGCAACAGAACTTAATAGTTCAGCAAAAAAACAAGCAGGATAATGCGCCTTTAAATAGGCAAGCTGATACGAAATTTTACTATAAGCAACTGCATGACTTCTTGGGAACCCATAATCTGAAAACTTTACAACCCATGCAAATAATTCTTCTGCTACCTCTTTTTCATATCTATTTTTTAAACATCCTTGGATAAAAACTTCTTTTTGTTGATCCATGACCGCTTGTTGTTTTTTACTAACAGCCCGGCGCAGAACATCTGCCTCACCTAAAGAAAAACCAGCAATTTTATGTGCTATTTGCAGAATTTGTTCTTGATAGATGAGTACACCATATGTTTGTTTTAATATTGGTTCCAAATCAGGATGTGGAAAGGTTACCGGCTTTCGTCGGTGTTTCCGGTCAATATAAACCGAAATATATTCCATTGGACCCGGTCTGAATAAAGCATTAACTGCTACAATATCTTCAAAGGATGTTGGTTTTAACTGTGTAAGAACTTGCTTCATTCCTTTGGATTCTAACTGGAATACTCCGTTTGTTTTTCCCTTTTGTAATAATTCAAACGTTTTTACATCATGCTCAGGAATTTTACGGTAATCTATTTCTTTGTTGGCAGTATATCCAATCGTCCGAACGACTTTCTCCAACAATGACAAATTACGTAATCCTAAAAAATCCATTTTCAACAAGCCGATTGCTTCAAGATCATTCATTGGGAATTGTGTAAGACTGGTTTCATTTGCACCAACAGTTAATGGTGTATGCTCTACAAGGGGCTGTTCACTTATAACTACACCTGCTGCATGTGTTGATATATGCCTTGGTATTCCTTCCAATTTTGTTGCAATTGAAAACAAGGTTGTCAACGGGGGTGATTGTTTAATATATTGCTTTAATCCCTCGGAATCAAGAACATATTCGCGTAATGATTTTTTTGCCTGAATTGGAATTTCCTTTAAAATAAAATTAGCATCTTGTTGATCAATACTAATAGTTTTCATCAATTCCCGTAATAAGGAACGCGCTGCAAAAGTACCGAAAGTAATGATTTGTGCTACATTTTCATGTCCGTATTTGTCACGCACATAATCAATAACGTCATCCCGCCGTTGATCTGAAAAGTCGATATCAATATCTGGCATTGTTATTCGCTCAGGATTAAGAAAACGCTCGAAAATCAGATTATATTTCATTGGATCAACTTCAGTAATACCTAGAACAAAAGCGACCAAAGAACCTGCAGACGAACCACGTCCAGGACCTACTGTTATATTGTTATTTTTTGCATAGGCAATAAAATCCCACACGATCAAAAAGTAATCACTATATTGCATAGATTGTATAACGCTTAATTCATAGCTCAAACGGTCATTTACTTGATAGTTAGGTTGGTCGTATTTTTGTTCCACATTCGTCCAACACAACTTTTCCAAAAATTCGTGTGCATCCATTGCTTCTGGAACGGGATATGCCGGGAGCATTCTTTTATTAAAATCAAACGATACATTACACTTCTTTTTTATTTTAGTCGTTTCCTCTATTACTTCAGGCCAAAATTGAAATAACGTATCCATTTCAGAGCTGGATCGTAAGTGGTGTTGCTCATTACTCGTATCTACGTTATCTTTTGACCACTTATTGCCTTTTTTCATCGCTTGTAAACAATCATAAGCAACAACGTCTTCCTGGTTAAGATAACGTACATCATTTATAGCTACCACCGGAATTTGATAGTTTTCATGAAATGCTTTAAGAGAAGTTTGTACCTTTCGATCATTTTCCAACCCATGATCTAGAATACCAAAATAAAAATCTTCATCATGAAACATATTCCTCCATGTTTGTATGTATCCTTTTGCTTTCATGTATGGTTCTGTAAGTAATAAGGATTCGACTATTTTATTATCCGTTGGCAAAATACAAATAAGGTCATAAATAAAAGACTGAAGTTCTTTTATAGTTATTGACTCTTGTTTGTGTTGTTGGATATATGTACTTAATTTTGATAATTGGTTATATCCTTTATTGCTCTTTGCTAGTAAAATACAGGACACCATCTGCTGGTCCTCATCCAGAACCTTAACAGACATACCAATAATTGGTTTAACCCCATACCTCTCACATGTCTTATAAAAGGAAATGGCACCGTATAAGACGTGCTCATCAGTAAGTGCTAGTGCATCAAAATGTAGCGAGCTAGCTTTCTCAACTAATTTTTCTATCGTTATGGTGCTTTCCATCAAGCTATAACCACTTCGAACCTGCAAATGTGTAAAAGACATATCATCCCACCTTGAAAGTTTCTCTATTCTTTATTATAGCTAATCTATCTATGTACTGCATATATGTTGTTTCATATTGTCCTAACGTGCATCATAACATATCTCGTCCACTATTCTCATATAATGAAAGGAAGTTTGTCTAGTAAGGGGAGAATGTTATGGAGGAACGATTTATAGCTTCATTTATTCATTGTTACTTTATCGCCTTTGGTGTAATTATTGGTGGTGCAATCATCGGCAGTATTGGTGCTTTTATTACAGGGGATGCCCCTCTTACAACAATAAGCCGAATAGCGAAAAGTCTCCGTATCTGGGCGATAGTGGCCGCAATTGGTGGCACATTCGATGCGATATCCAATTTTGAAAAGGGGTTTTTGGACGGACAAACAATAGACCTATTTAAGCAATTTTTGTTTATCTTGTCTGCGATGGGCGGAGTTAAAACGGCTATTATCTTAATCGAATGGCTTATACAGGAGGATATAACCTAATGCACATACCTCCATATCATAAAAAGCCTAGCTGGCAACGTTTTTTAATTGGAATAGTTATTGGAGGTATCATTGCATACTGTATTGTCATCTTTATGTACGGGGCTATGTATGAAAGACTACTTGAACAAAACCTTGACTTACAATCACAGGTAACTGAATTAAAAAATCAAAATGAAGCATTGTTAGAAGACAAAGAGGATTTAGATGAAAAGGCAAAGGAGCCGTTGGTTATCAACACGGTTGAGGTGAAAATCACTAATGAAGAACAATTAAGATTAGACAGATTAATTATACATCAATTAGAAGAAATGGTTAAGCAGGAAATTAGTCACGTCATCGGTCAAGACATTAACGTTATTGACAAGAGTGACCAACTTTTAATATCTACTATTGAAAATAAAGGTTTCACTGTAGATGATTTTACGTATTATTTCGATGTTAGCAAGCTTACCATTTCACAAACGGTTAAATTAACAGTTGAGGCAAAAGTTTCCAACTGATGTGAACATTTCATGAAAAAATACGTAAACCTATAGTATTCCTGAGAAAATTCTTATATAATTATTGTACAGATAAGAAAACTTTCCACATAAACTTCATATAGTACATTATGGAAGGGAGCTGTTTTATATGTTGGTTATGAATCGACGTATTCGTGACGAAAAGATTGCACTACTAAAGAACGGCCGTACGGCATACGCAGAATCTCATGAACTAATACGGTTAATCAAACGTGATATAGAAAAGGAACATTTGACTGTTCATTTCGATTGCTCTACTACAGGATGTTGGTTTATACCACTATCTGATAAAAAGAGCAGCTAATGAAACAGGCATACGTTATTAAACATACTGGTGGTGAACTCATTCTCTGAGTTTCACCACTTTTTATTATTCTAGGAAATTATAAAATTTGGAGGCCTGTGAATAATTTATTGACTGTGTAAGCCGCGTCCAGCTCCAGCGCCCGTTTAGCGACTATTGGCCTTCCCTATCCTCCTTACGATAAGTCAACATCGATTCGCTACCGCTCTTCGTGTTTCCTTTATCTCATGCGGATAAGTCCAGTCCATACGTCGCTAAACGGGCGCTTGCGCTTTTGTTCTTTATCTAAATTTATTCAAATGCCATACATACTTGGTCTAAATCATGGGTAACCTTGTCCGTTTCATCCCATGTTCGAACAGATGCACCAGCTGCCATAGGGTGACCGCCACCATCATATTTTGCTGCAATATCATTAATAACAGGCCCTTTCGAACGGAGCCTCACACGTATTAGGTCTTCTTCTTCGATAAAGAAAGCCCACGCTTTAATCCCCTCAATATCTCCTAATACATTTACCAACTGAGAAGTTTCATTTGGACTAATTTTATACTCATCTAAGATAGACGTTGTCAATTTTATGGTACTCATACCTGAAGATGACAATTTAAAATGCTGTAGGATAAAGCCCCTTAATCTAGCAATATTGTCCTTCGTATTATAAATACCATCATATAAATTCGAGCGATCAAAATCATAAGTAACTAAATCAGCTGCATACTGAAATGTCTTCTTTGTTGTGCTCGGAAATAAAAACCTGCCTGTATCCCCGACAATCCCTCCATATATAAGCTTTGCACCTTCATTATTCAATGTGAACCCCTCATACTTAGCCAATAGTACTAATTCGTAAATCATCTCACTTGTGGAACTTGATTCTGTATCAACCCAAATAAGATCACCATACAGATCGACATTCGGGTGATGGTCAATTTTAATTACTTTTTTACCTAATTTATACCTTGCATCACTAATACGTGCTGCATTAGCTGTATCACATACAATTACTAACGCATTTTTATACACTTCATCTTCAACCTCATCCATTTGAGCAAGAAAGAGTAGAGATGGTTCCTCATCCCCAACTATAAACACGTTCTTTTCTGGAAATGAATGTTTAATCATCTCACGCAAACCTGCCTGGGACCCAATTGCATCTGGGTCAGGTCGTACATGTCGATGGATAATAATTGTCTCGAATTCCTTCATAGTATGTATTATTTTCTCTTTTGTCATTTCTCTACCCCTAACTATTTATTTCTAGCATAATTAGTAAAAACAAGCTACAATGAGGAAAGGAATTTGATTCAAAATTTTAACATAGGAGTATGTCTTATGATTATTTTCCCTACTATTATTGCTCTATCACTTGTCTTATACATATATTATAAGGTGGCCATTCTTAAAACAAAGGATCCGTTAACTCAATCCTATTTTAATGCTAAATCTCGAATTTGCCTTGGAAGTTTCGTTTTCTTTTTTGCCATAAATCAATATCTTTTTTATGAGACACAAATTTCACTGTTTATAGGAATAATCCTATTAGTTCTAGGTGGTATGCAATTAAATCTAGGTTTCAAAGAAGTAAAGCATTATCGAAATGAGTGGAAACGATTGAATCCGTCATCATAGAAAAATAATCAGAAGCTGACTATACGAATAGTCAGCTTTTCTTTATCGATCGATTAATTGAGCCATTAATAAACCTTTTCCTACTAATTTCTGATTACTAAACACTTCTACATCAATTTTAGCATAAATTCGACCAGCTTCTAGAAGCTTTGGTTTAACGATTAAATTGCTATCAATCTGAACTGGTTTTATAAAATACACCGTTAGATTTTCAACAACAAGATCACCTTTTTTAACATATAACAAGAGCCGACTGCTTGCTTCGGTAATTAATGCCGTGAAAACCCCATTAGAAAGCGTACCTAATTGGTTAGTCATTTGCGGCGTTACTTTTGCTCGGAATACCGTTTGCTCATCTTCAACTGTCTCCAAATTGCTCGATACAATGTCTTCAATCGTTTCACCAATCTGAGGTTGGCGTTGTATTTGTTGTAATGCCTTTAACACATCTTGTCTCGAAACAACCCCTTGTAATATATAGGATTGATCTACAACTGGAACTACTTCAATACCTTCCCACACCATCATATGTGCTACATAAGCTAAGGATGTTTTAAATTGAACAACTAATGGATTTTTAGTCATCACCTTCTCGATCAGTAAGTTGGGATCTTTCCCTATAACATCCTTGGAAGTCAACATGCCAGATACTCTTTTTTTATCATCAACAATTGGATAACGTGTATGTTTTGATTGCTCATTTAATTCATACCATCTTTTCAATGTATCTTTGTTATATAAGTAGAATGACTGATCATAAGGTGTATAAATGTCACCAACAAACACAATTTCTTTTTTGATTAATTGATCATAAATGGCACGATTGATCATAGCGGCCACTGTGAATGTATCATAACTTGTCGACATTATTGGCAATTGCTTTTCATCTGCTAACCGTTTGATATGGTCGTCAGTATCAAAACCACCTGTAATTAATACAGCAGCCCCTTCATTCAATGCCAATTCATGTGCTTTCACACGATTACCAACAATTAATAAGGAGTCTGCTTCTGTATATCGCATCATATCGTCAAGTTGCATTGCACCAATAACAAATTTATTTAACGTTTTATGCAAACCTTCCCGTCCACCTAGTACTTGTCCATCTACAATATTGATAACTTCGGCAAATGTTAACCGTTCAAAATTCTCTTTTTTCTTACGTTCAATCCGAATCGTGCCAACACGTTCCATAGTACTGACCAATCCTTGGTTTTCAGCTTCTTTAATCGCCCTATATGCCGTTCCTTCACTTACATTTAGTGCTTTAGCAATTTGTCTTACCGATATCTTATTTCCAACACCTAAGGAAATAATATGCTGCAGAATTTGCTCGTGCTTTGTTGCCATTAGTTATTCACCGACTTTCAACTGTACTAGTCTCTTTACTTACATATTATTATACAGTTGATTTCACAGAAGCTCAATGATTAAGGGTTTGGCGCTCCCTTGTTCTTTCCTGTTCCATTACAGGTGGGGAAGTCATTTGTAAGAGTGTTGCAAAATTAGAGCCAATCACAAGTAAGAAAAATGCAAGCCATCCTCCCCAGAAAATAAATTCTATTTGTGTGACTGCTTCAGGAATTATTGGCCAAGCGAAATATAGAAAAAAGCCAGCAAGTAATATACGTAAAATAGCATAATGTCGCAAATTAACTCCTCCTTTTGGTGTTAATCTATGATGAAAAGAAGTCTTAAAGAACTAATCATTCAAAAGAACAGAGTAACTTTCTGCAAAATTACTCTGTCTGCTAGTATTATTTCGTTGAGAAAGCTCTAAATGTTAACGATAGATCATGACTTTCATCTAATTTGCTAATATATATGGTATCAATAAACAATAATCGTTCGCTTTCTAGCATCGCTTCTAAAAAGTTATCTATATCAGCCAAATTTCCACCAGTGATATCCATAGCGTATTCCTGACTAGCAACCCCATCTTTTTCCAATTCCTCTGATCTATCAGTAGTGATCGACTCTATGTATGTGATCGTTGTATTTGTTGAACTGGCGAAACTTTCAAGGTTATTTAACACGTTATCTGGAGATGACAGATTTGGAATTTTCATAATTGCATCAGGAGATTCCTCATTTAATGAACGATCATCTTCATTTGTTATTCTTTCATATTGTGTTTCATACATCTTTGCTTCTTGCTCTAAGGTTCTTGCTTCTTTTTGTATCGGCTTAATAATAGAAAAATAAGTAATACCGTAGATTAAAAGAGCTGCTACAACTATCGCTACTGTGATAAATGTATATTTTTTCGTCCATTGTTTATTCATTTTCACCAAGCTCCTCTACCAATATTTTATTATTCAAGCTAATAGTTAACGTTGCTTGATAAGCTGATTCTACGTTTCTGATGCTCGTTAATTCTGTGTCGTCTATGAATGGTTGTTCTAGTAACCTCGTTACAAAATCTGCAACATCATTGAGGTTATCAAAGCTAGCATTCATAATGAGTTCATTTTCTTCTGTGAAATCGTAATCAATTAATTGTTGAGGAGACGTTAATAACCCAATAACACGTTTATATAGTTCAACAATGGGTAGCTTTTCGGCTTGTAAAGAAGTAATGGCTTGTTCTAGTTGTTTAAGATTTCGTTCGCTGGAGGTATCTTCTTGATGCTCCATTAATAACGTATTGATTTGAGCAATCTTGCTTTCCTGGTTCTCAATTTGACTTTCGTAATTATTTTTTTGAATAAGTAAGAACGCAAAAATACCTACCATCAATAGAATAAACAAAATACCAAAAACTACTGGGGCTATATATTTATTTGGTTGTTTTTCCAGAAGATTGATTTCTGTATTCATATTGTGTTACCCCTTTTTAAACATCTCGTTTTAATGCCAAACCAAGGACATCGATATATGCTGACTGTAATTCTTCTTTTTCAAAGCTTTGTATTGGTATCGTCACTGATTCAGAAAGTGTTTCTTTAACAGAATTTAAAAAAGAGAAATCACCTGTTAAAAGCAACCTATTAATACTTGCCTCACCTTTTGTAATGGAAAAATGATAAAAGTCGATAATCCGGTTAATCTCAATTACAAATTCATTAATGATTTCTTTTGCTATTTCTTCATTTCCCTCTGTATTAGCTTCTATTGTCATATATCTAGTAAAAACTGCTTTATGATGCTGAAACGCAGTCAGTATTAGTGCATCCTGATTCCAATGAATAAGAAGTACATGAGCTTTTTCCTCCATTTGCTGCAAATAATAATACCGATAAACGGACAACGTAGTAAGATCGGCAGCAATTGGTTTTAGTCCGGCTTCCTCAAAAACGGTTTCATATGCTATGATTTTTTCCTTTGGGTAAGCAAATAAAAGGATGTTCCTGTTTTGCTCGTCTTCACCCAAAAATTCAATGTCCAGTGCTGGATTTGCAAATGGCAAATAGAAACTATTCCCTATTTGTGTGTTTACATAAGAAATTGATTCTTCTTTCGTTAGAGAAATAGGAATTTGCAACTGTCGAATAACAACCGTATCATCTGGAACAGCAAATATAAGTTTTTTCCGCTTCCATTTATGTTTACGAACTAGTTGATGGATGACTTCTAATAGTGCTGATTTATTAACAATTGTTCCATCCTTAATAGTGCCTTCTGGAAGCTCTACCTCACCATGTGTAACCAATCCCTCTGCTGAAGGATTTTTATGGTAGGTGAAACGCAAAAGACGATTTGTTATTACTATATTTACTCTGCCATTATTCAAATATCCCATGTTGCCACCTGCTTATACTAAATTAAAATACCAATTAATGATGGATTCACCATAAAAATATGTAATCCATGTTGCTATAACAATATATGGACCAAAAGGAATTGGCTGCTTACGATTAATTAGTTTAAATACCAGCAATATCATGCCTACTAGAGCTCCGATCACACAAGAGAGGAAAAAGGCTAGTAATACTTTATCGATCCCTAACACAATCCCTAGAACACCAAACAACTTCATATCTCCGGCTCCCATACCCCCACGGCTTATCATAATTACAATTGCAATAGTGGCAATGCCTACTAGCGCCCCTGCAATGGAAGTCCACCATGGATCAAGTGGTTGTATAAAGCGCATGATGATAAATAGAGGTAAGAAGAACAGTAATACCTTATTTGGTATGAGCATGTATGTCATATCAGAAACGATTATTATAACAAGCATTGAAATTAATAGTAATGCTACAATTAATTCTATCTTTAAGCCAATCGTAACATAACTATATGCAAATAATAATCCAGTCGTTAGCTCCATCACAGGATAAATAAACGATATTTCCCCTTTACAATGGCGACACTTCCCACCCTGAAATATGTAGGATAAAACCGGAATGAGTTCATACCATGAGAGTGTATGGTTACAGTGTGGGCAAATTGATCGATCGTTCGCGAAGGGTTGATTTTGTGGTAAGCGTAAGCCGACTACATTGAAGAATGAGCCGAAGATTAGGCCAAGTAGGAAGAAAAATAAGATTATTACTGTATCCATGTAATAAAGCTCCTGTCCCTATAAGATAAAACGCCCTGCAACAAAATTGCATGGGCGTCATTATTCACCGTACTACTTTTTCAGATAAAACCAATTTTAACATCAAAATGTAGCACCAGATTCTGAAACATTATTAATCACATGATCTTCATTATATTCGTGGTCACCAACATCTTGAGGTACATCATCTAAATAATCATTCTCAACAAGTTCGTTAATTGTAACATTACCGTCTTGAACTTCATCTAAACCACCAATATATGCTAATCTAGCAGCATTTTCTATTAATTTAACATTAGCCTCATGTGCCTTTTCCTCAGAATCTCCAATAACATTCCCAATAGTCGGTACTGCGATTGCCGTAATAATTGCTAAAATAGCGATAACTGCCAATAACTCTACTAAAGTGAATCCTTTTTCCCTTTTCAATATCTTTTTCATGCGTGTTAGCATAAATTATTCCCACCTTTTTAAAGCATAAAAATTTCATACCATAGCTGGTCGGTTGTACTACGTACTCCTGACTAACCAAGTGCCCAAATGAAGATAGTCTATCAAAGTATCCTACTAAAGTTCTATTTCCATTATAATACATTACTTGACAAATATCTATGAATTTCTATACCATTCAAAAAGTTTCAAACAACGAAAACATCGGTATAACCACTGCTGTGATAATACCTCCAACTATTACAGTTAATATGATTATCATCAAAGGCTCAATCAATGTTTTAATTCTCGTAGACAACTGATCTAATTCTTCTTCGTAGAATTCAGCGGCTTTTGAAAGCATTTGATCTAATGTCCCGGTTTTTTCACCGATTTTAATCATCTGTGTAACTAAAGCAGGGAACGCCCAATGATCTTTCATGGGTATCGTAATCGACTCGCCTACCTCCAATGACTTCCTTGCCTGCTCAAGAACATCTTGAATCACCCTATTACCAACAACTTTTTCGGTGATTTCTACCGATTGTAAAATAGGTACAGCACTATTAACCAATGTACTTAACGTTTGTGTCATTCGAACCATTGCACCTTTATGAACCAGAGCTCCTAGGAAAGGAAACTTCATTTTAATTCTATCTATTCGATAAATGAGACTGTCAAATTGTATCACATACTTGTAAATAACAATCCCCAATGCCATTAATATAACGAATACCCACCAAAACGAACGAAGCCAATCACTTAAATTTAAAATAAATCGTGTATACGGAGGGACCTCCTCACCAAGTGAATGAAACATACTGACAAATTGTGGCACAATAAAAACTAATAAAAATATACTAAGTACCAGCGTTATAACTCCTACTACACCTGGATAAATTAACGCCGACACGACCTTTTGTTTATTGCGATATTCCTTTTCATAGTAATCTGCCATTTGATTAAGAATGTCATCCAATTTACCACTAGCTTCTCCTGCGTTAATCATATTGACAAGTAGTGACGGGAACACTTTTGGATGACGTTCTACAGCCTTTGAAAGTGATTGACCTTGATCTAATTGTTTATCCATGTCGATAAGTGCAAGTTTTAAAACTTTACTTTCAGTTTGCCTAAACATGGTTTTTGTAGCTTCCGAAATCGAAATCCCTGCATGAATTAAAGTGGAATATTGTCTAAGAAAGATGACAAACTCTTTATTATTAACCTTTTTGTTCAGTACAATATCTCTATTCCATGTTTTCGCCTCTGCAATCTCAAAAACTATTAAACCACTATTTTCAAGCTCTACAAGTGCATCCTTTTTGGAATCCGCTTCTACTTTTCCTGTTATTTTTTGTCCTGAGGTTTTTTTACCAGTATATTGGTAATTCATTCATGATTAACTCCTTTCCCGCATAAAAGGAGCAGCAGTGTCCAGCGAAATTTTATCATCCTGGAGTAAACGTTTAAGATCCATTTCTAGAGTGTGCATACCTTGTTCTTTAGATGTTTGTAATACATTCTGAACTTGATGCAGCTTTTCGTTTCGAATTAGATTTTTAACTGCTGGTGTATTGATCAATATTTCAGTTGCTACATTGCGACCCATATTATCTTTCGTTATAAGTAGTCGCTGAGAAATAACAGCCTTTAAAATGGTTGATAGTTGAATCCGTATCTGTGTTTGTTGACCTGGAGGAAATACATCAATAATACGTTCGATGGTAGAAACTGCGTCCGTTGTATGTAATGTTCCTAAAACCAAATGACCAGTTTCAGCAGCTGTAATTGCTGTGGAAATTGTTTCTAAGTCCCGCATCTCTCCTACTAGAATAACATCCGGATCTTGTCGTAAACTTGCTCTTAGTCCCCCTGCAAAACTATTTGTATCAAACCCAATTTCCCGTTGATCAATAATGGATTGATCATGTTTATGCATATATTCAATGGGGTCTTCAAGGGTAATAATATGTTTGTTCATCGTTTTATTCATATAATTTATCATCGAAGCAAGTGTTGTGCTTTTACCACTTCCAGTAGGCCCTGTAACAAGTACTAACCCCTGTGGCTCATGAACCATTTGTTTCACAATTTGTGGTAAATCCAGCTCTTCAACGGAAGGGACTCTCGTTGGTATAATCCTGATTGCAAGCGATAATTCACCACGTTGATAGAAGGTATTGATCCGAAATCTTGATAACCCTCTTATTCCGTATGAAAAATCCAGTTCACGTTTTTCCGTCAACTTTGTCCATAAATTTTCAGGAATGATTGCTTTAACAATTTGCTTTGTGTGAAGAGGCTCCAATTTTTCTTCAACTTGGTCCAGTAATTTGCCATTCACACGGAAAATAGGGGGTTTACCAATGGTTAAATGAACGTCTGATGCTTTCATATGGTATGCCTCTGTCAACCATTTATCAAATTGTTCTTTCATGTGTATCTCCCCTTATAAACTAATAGAAACTTGCATCATTTCTTCCATCGTCGTTAGTCCTTCTTTTACTTTTTCAAGTCCATCTTGCATTAAAAATTCCATCCCTTGTTCTTTTGCATAGCCTTGAATTTCTGCTAACGACTTTTTATTAAGCAACATACTTTTTATTTTATCGTCAATAACTAATACTTCATGTACTGCAAGTCTACCTCGATATCCTCGTTGGTGACAGCTGTTACAGCCTTTTGCATAATAAACCGTATCCATTTCGATATTATGGCTCGAGAAAATTTCCTTTTCCATTTCTGTCGGCTCTCGTTCTGTTCGACAATCACGACAGATTTTACGCACTAAACGCTGGGCTACAATCCCGTTTAAGGCAGATACTACTAAATACGGTTCAATACCCATATCAATTAATCTTGGCACTGTATCAATGGCACTATTCGTATGCAAAGTACTTAAAACGAAGTGCCCTGTAAGTGATGCACGAATTGCTATCTCAGCAGTTTCCTGGTCACGAACTTCACCAACCATAATAATATTTGGATCCTGTCGCAAAATGGAGCGTAACCCATTAGCAAATGTAAGACCAATCGAACTATTAGTTTGTACTTGATTAATACCTTCTAATTGAAATTCAACGGGGTCTTCAACGGTTATAATATTAACCATTTCTTGATTCAAAAAGTTAATGGAAGCATATAGTGTTGATGTTTTCCCGGAACCAGTAGGACCGGTTAACAAAACAAGTCCTGATGGTTGTGAGATTAATTGTCTGTATTTCCTGTGATTTTCTTTTGAGAAGTTTAATTCGCTTAATTGCATAAGTGCATTATTTAAATCTAGTATGCGAATGACAACTTTTTCTCCATGAACAGTTGGTAAACAAGATATCCGTAAATCTACAGGTGTCGTGCCAACTTTCATCTTTATTCGACCATCTTGTGGTAATCGTGTTTGCGTAATATTCATATCAGCTAAGATTTTTATTCGTGCAGTTATGGAGTTTTGCATTTCTTTTTGAATGATATTTTCCGTCTGCAGGCGACCGTCTATTCGATAACGAACATGTACATTGGATTCTTGGGGATCAATATGTATATCACTAGCTTTTAATTGAGTACCTGTATTTAAAATCCGATCCAACAATCGTATAACAGGGGCTTCCTCATCGTCATTATCCCCCATTTCCACTTCTAGCTCGGAATTACTTTTAAAATAATATTTATTGATTGCATATAATATATCATTCTTAGTTGCAATTACTGGTGAAATACTGAATCCTGTTGCCATTTCTAAATCGTCTATAATGTAATAATCCATCGGGTCCTTCATAGCGATTACAAACGAATTATCCTTAATAGTTAACGGCATAATAAAATTCTGTTGTGCCATTTCTTTTGAAATATAACCTAAAACCTGTTCATCAACTGGATACTGATATAAGGAGACATGGGGAATGCCCAACTGAAATTCTAATACTTCTATTAGTTGACGTTCTGTAATAAAACCTCTTTCAAGTAAAGCATCACCAAGCTTTTGATCACTTTTTTTATTTTCCAATGCTTCCTTAACTTGTTCCTCCATTACGAGACCGGCATCTTGAAGAAGGTCTCCTAAACGTTTACGTGTAGACATAATAATCACTCCGTCAGTAAATTGATAGTAATGGTCGTATTTTCAATGTATTGGACTGTATCAAGGGCTGTCCCTTTACTGGTAAATGAGATCTTAACCTGTTCAGAAGATTCTTCCACTATTTCAGGATTACTAATTTCATATTTATAATTACCTTTGTCATCGAGTATTTGTTGTTCCCTCAGATCTGGCAATATTATATCATCGCTATTTGCGACCGTTTCAGAAACAGTAGATTTCACTAGTTTACGGTAATAATCTACTCCCATTTCAGCAATTAGCCTAGCTTCTATATTTTTTTCCATTGTTTCTACTTGTCTTGATGTATTCGTAATTTGCGTAAACTGAACTAATATAAAAGTTAGAAATAATGTAATAATCATTAAAGTTAGTACTAACATAGCACCTTTTTCATTTTTAAAACTATTCATTTGAATCACCAGAAATGTATGTATAAGATTCACTTACTAGTCTATCATTTGATGAATAGATCTTTATTTTTGTTCGGTATAATTCGACATTTATTTCCTTACATACATTCAATTTAGCCTTATATATGTCACCATTTAGTGGATACTCTTTATAATAGACATCCTCCGTCAAAAAAGCATTGCATTCTTCTATACTATCATCAAAAAAGTCGACAACTTCTATATGCTCTGTATCACTAGCCACTTGACTTAATAAATTACTAGCAACTAACTCCTCATCCGTGTTCTCTGTCCAGCCCATTATCTGTGGGAAAATAGGTAAGAACACGGCTATAACCATTCCTAAAAGGGCTATTGATGCTACCATTTCTACAAGAGTAAAACCCCTACTATTTATTTTTTGCAATCTATTATACAATAGAGTTCACTCCTTGATAGTGACTTTTTACCTATTATATCATGAAATCGGATGTGAATTATATGCCATTTCGACAATATCATAACGAACAAGGCATGACTTTAGTGGAATTACTTGCAGCCATAAGTTTGTTTGCTATTCTTGTCACTTTATCATCGACAATTATTATCCAGCTATTAAATAGCGAAGAAAAAACGAGTGATCAAATTTCGTTAAAACAAGATACGAATGTTCTTGTAAGTGAAATGAGAAGTACATACTATGACGAAAATTCTATACTTTGTATGGACACTAGTGAAGGAAGAATAGATCTAGTAATGGATGAAACAAGTATCACTAACGGTAATAGAGAATTAGAAATTAACAATGGATGTGTAGAAAATGTAGATCATACTGAACCATTACATATATTGCTAACTACTTCTAACAAATCTGATCAAAATTTTTCTGTTAAGACAACATGGACAAGCAAAACAGACTATAACTTTTCTGTTTCCATAAATGAGGAAATTGACTTTCCAAATGAAGTTACCAAAGATAATATACGTGATGGCTGTAATTTGTCTGGAAACACATCGTTTAATATGAATGAAATAAACGCTCATTATAGATGTATAGTCACAGATGGTAATGCAGAATTTCCGAACGATTTGTTGATTAATAAGGGAAGTCTTACTCTTACAGTTGATGGGAATGCAGAGTTTTTGAAGAGTATTTCCTTACTTAAGAATAACCCAAATAATGTTGAGCTTGAGGTTTTTGGAAATGCTATTTTTAATGGCGATCTTGACTTTGAAAAAAATAAGACAGAAATCTACATACATGGAGATGCCACATTTAAGGGAAATATTATATTTAAAAAAAATCTAACAGAAATCTTTATTGAAGGTCAAATAACATGTAATAGAGAAGTCATTGGTGAGAACATGGTCATAGAAGAAAGTATTTCATGTTCCTCAAATTAAAAACGTGAGCCTTAAGCTCACGTTTAACTATAATTCCAGTTCTTCTCCAATACTCATCGCTCTACCTTCACCCGTTTTAACCTTACGAGCAAATGCCCCTGCATCCTGCTCAATTACTGGGAACGTATTATAATGCACAGGCACAATCATCTTGGCTTTAATCCATTCAGTTGCAATCAATGCATCCTCTGGTCCCATTGTAAAGTTATCACCAATTGGGACAAAAGCTACATCAATATCATTTAATTCACCAATTAACTTCAGATCTGAAAACAACCCAGTATCACCCACATGATAGATTGTTTTCCCATCAATAGTTAATAGTATTCCACCTGGCATTCCAGTATATATAGTGGAACCGTCTTCTTCAGTATACGATGAGCCATGAAATGCTTGGGTAAATTTCACATGACCAAAATCAAATTCATGTCCTCCGCCTATATGCATGGGGTGAATAGTTAGTCCTTTAGTCCCTAAATAATTAGCCAGTTCAAATGGCGCGACTACTAGCGCATCATTACGGTTGGCAATATCCACTGTATCACCCACATGATCATTATGACCGTGTGTAAGTAAAATTACATCAGCTTCCACTGTACCCGCATCCAAGTCACACGCTTCATTCCCTGATATAAATGGATCAATTAAAATGGTTTGCTTATCTGTTTTAACTTGAACAACAGAATGTCCATGATAAGATACTTTCATTTTCGTCACTCCTTTTAAAAATTTGCTACTTTATATATTCAATATGAAACTACATAATTCCTTTACCCGTTTAATAGTTCTCCCATGCATTTTCATAAAGCTGAATTAATTGAGGATCGATTAAAGTGTTCACTTCCAAATTGACAGTGTTTCCTTTATCATCTGTTATCTGTTGATCTTCATCTCTTCCGAATCCAGTTAATCCCTTCAGTATACCATCTGTTAAAAATCTGGTAGACTTATTGATCGTAATCGAATCCATGTCAATTTGCCCTCTACTTGCCATCACAAACCCCCAATTCCCGAAACTAGGGACATCAACATGAAGATTTTCTGTTTCCATTCCTGTTGATGCAACTGTCTTAGAAATGGTCCAATATACTTCGGTTGCAAAAATGGGACTAGTTGCCTGAATCATTGCCGCTCCCCCCGGTAACAAATGATTCCGTATAAGAGAGTAGAATTCCTTTGTGTACAGCTTGTTTAAACTTTCATTATTCGGATCAGGCAAATCTACAATAATTGCGTCATACCATTCCTCGCTACTTTCCAAAAATGTAAATGCATCCATATGAATTACCTCTACCTTATCATTCGTTAATGCGCCTTCATTTAATTCAAGAAGCAGACGATTGGAATTTGCCAGATCCGTTACTGCCGGGTCAAGGTCCACAACGGTTATGTCGTTTACATTTTCATATTTAAGTACTTCCTTTGCAGCTATTCCATCCCCGCCACCTAAAATCAAGATATTCTCAGGTTCCTTTGCATATTCCATTGTAGGGTGGACAAGCACTTCATGATACCGATATTCATCGATTGAACTTAATTGTAAAGATCCATCCAGGAACAACCTCGTATCATCCTGATCCTGTGTGAGGATTATTTTTTGGTAGGCGCTTTGCTCCATATGTATAATTGGATCCTTATACAATTTTTGTTCAAAACTAAATGCCATTGCCTCTCCAAAAAATAAACCAATTACCAGCATTAGCCCAATACTAAGTCCGACAATAGCATGTATTGCAAATCGACGAATTTCTTTACGGAAAAGCCATAATACGATTAACGCTACTGTTAAATTGATACAGCCGACAAGAAAGGCAGATTTCACCATGCCAAATTGCGGCCGTAGTAAAAATACAAACAACAGACCACCAACAAGCCCACCGGCATAATCAGAGAACAAAACCCTGGCCGTGCTCTTGTTTAGTGTTACCCCAATTTCATTTGCTTTACGTATCAGAATCGGTAATTCAACACCTGTCAATGCACCAACAATTATTGTTATCAGATATAAGTAAAATGCATCCGTTCCAGCTGGTGCAAATGCTGTAATACCAAACATGGTAAAGCTCGAAAAGCCTCCAATTATGGCCACAGAAAACTCAATATAGATAAATGCTATGATTAAGTTTTTCATTACTTTTTCACTTAAACTAGCACCTATTCCCATTCCCGTTAAGAATAACGATATTGTCAGTGTATACTGTTTAACGCCATCACCTAATATGTATGAACCCAGGGCACCAAACAATACTTCAAAAATAATTCCACAAATTGATACAATTCCGGAGGCCCAATAGATGAAGTTGCTTTGTCTTATAGATTTATCGTCCACACTAACCACTCCATGATTTCAAACCATTATATAATCTTGGCTTTACTGCTAGTATTTAAACTTTAAAATAATGATGCGGTCAAGCATATATGCTGACCGCTTCATTAAAGTCCATTCTTTTTTGTTCAGATCTACTATGTAATAGATGCACCAATAACAAAAGCTAACCCGATTGAAACTCCCATCGATATAGTTCCTACCGCAATGTTATTTTTCAGTAATTGTTCCTGAACGGAAAACTTGCGTGTAAACAGTTCAAACAATACATAAGCAAGCATTTGCAATATCATACCATATACGCCCCAAATTAGTGTTTCATAAACCTCATTACTATGATAAATTGCAAAAGCTAACACAATACATATACCTATTATTTTTCCGGCAATGGATAATGCTACTGCTTGATTCCCTTTTAAAACCTCATCCATATCTTTGTATTTACGTGTAATCTGCTCAAAAATAACTAAACCAATCAAAACGATAACTACTGAGATAGCAAAATATACAAACGTCGCTATAAATGGTCCCATTTTGTCACACTCCTTTTATTTTCCTGATCCAGGCCCGCCGCCTCTATATGAAGAATTGCCACGGCCAGGTGTACCATATCCTTGTCCTGTATAGCCACCATAACAGTTTCCTGTTCTACATTCACTAGCTCTTCTATTTCCCCAATTATTCACACCAAGAACACTATCTAAAATTCGGAATGCAAAATAAGTTTGCAAAAAACTTGGCGAATAATTCTTTTGTACAAATTCATCCTCAGCAACTTCAATTAGCATTACATCCTGATCATCATCACTAACCTTCAATGTAACAAAGTGGTTTGGATAGATTAAAATTTGTTGACTATCCTTCACTTCACTTATTTCCTCTGGTGTTATTGCAGATGTAAGTACAGCTTCCAACTCTGACAAGCTAAATACATTTGTTGCATATATTTCTGCACTTTGATTACCTTCACCAGTAACAACATCCATTAAAGGAAAATTGGATTCGATAATGCTATCAATATCATTACTTGTATTTCCTTTAATAGTAGAAGTAAGTTCGTCTTTGCCAGGTTCCTGAGGGAGGTCACCTGCAGTTATCGTTACTTCTTCTGGCATACCTCTATCCTGAAAAGGAGATGAGCAAGCAGTTGCTATAAGGGTTATGAATAATAAACATATGAGAACAATCCATTTTTTTATCAAACAGATCCCCCTTTCTATTTCGAACAATAACATAGTAGGGACAGCCACTTTTATAAAGCAAGAGTCTGTCCCGGTTCCTTACTCTTCTTATTGCTTACCCATTTTCTTTTTTAGTGCTGCAAGCTCATCATCTATTCCGTTTTTGTTCTCTAATTCTTCAAATTCGTCATCCAATGTACGGCTAGCTTTTGAAAGGTCCTCACTGGTTTCAGCTTCTGCTTCAAATTGCATAACCTTTTCTTCCATTCGTTCAAATCCTTGTTTGGAGTCATCACTTCCTATCGAAGACATTGTCCGATTCATCTTCGTTCTGGTTTTAGCTGATTCTGCACGTGCTTTTAGAGAATCTTTTTGAAGGGTCATCTGTTGATATTCTTTTTTCATTTCATCAAGCTTAGTTCTAAGTGTATCGGAGTCAAGCTTTGCCCGCTCCCAGGATTCTTTTAGCAATGCTGCTTGGCTCTCATGCTCTCCTTTATCCTCTAGTGCACGTCGAGCCAGATCTTCATTACCAGATTCAATTGCTTGCTCTGCTTGACTTTGGCGTTTCTCCACCATTGCCTGCGCATCATCTGATTTACGTTTAAGCATCTTTTCGTTAGCAATCTGCTTGGCAACAGCTTCTTCTACTTCACGAATATCTTCAGCCATGTCCCGCATAAATTGTTCCAGCATTTTAACAGGATCTTCAGCCTTATCAAGCATGGCATTCATTTCAGAACCCACTACCGTTTTAACTCGTTTGAAAAATTTGAACATAGTAATCCTCCTCTATTTTGATCCAGCTAATATTTTAAGTTCATAAGATTCAATAGGGTACCCATAACTTGCTTCTATCTCCGTTTCCCACGATTCAAAACTTAAATAATGTGCTTCGTCTTCTGTACTATAGACTGCATAGTTTGTTTCTGAACCATGAAGATTGGCACTCCTACCCTCTCCTTGAACTCTTGCTGTTCCAGTCTCTTCCAGAAAAAAATTCCTATTCTCATAAGTTAATTCTTTTGGAAAAGGTTTTGATACAGGGTATTGTATTTTCTTGTATATACCCAACTCCAGTTCATCATCCATTTCTGCAGCCAGCCAGATAGTATCTTTTCCTTCTAGTAACTGATAGCCGTACCATTCATAGCTTCCATCCCGGTATGTGATTTTCCCGACAACCTCATAGTCTCTAAGGTCATAGGTTACGATATCACCAACTGCTATGGACAATGCTGTACGTTCTTTTGGTACGGGTTTATGCTGTTCTTTTTTTGAGAAAATTTTTGAAAATAGACCCATTACGCCACCTCATATGCCATCTAAAATGTTGTTCCATATTTAATACGTATTTATTTATAAAAAGGTTTCATAAATAAGAGTAACATAATTTCTTTTTTTGAAAGGTTATTTTGTTTTGCTATAATGGAAATAATTAAATTTAAATGAGGTGCTTACATGACAAACAGATTAGACACACTACTGGATAAAATAAAAGAGAATAACGTTGATAGTATGCTTGTTACATCAAAAGCAAACTTCTACTACCTGAGCAATTACTATACAGAGCCACATGAACGTGTTATTGCTGTCTACGTTAGTCAATGCCATGATCCATTATTAATAGTACCCTCTATGGAAATAGAAGATGCCAAAAATGCTGGTTGGAGTTATGAACTAATTGGTTACGAGGATCATGAAGATCCCTGGAGCCTCTTTAAGGACTATCTGAAACGAAACAATAGTATTCCTCAATCAATAAGTCTTGAGCATAACCATCTGACAATGGAACGTTACAATCAAATAAAACAAGTTCTTCCTAAGGCAAACATATCAGACGCACAGGTAATATTAGCCAACTTAAGAGTTATCAAAAGCAAGAAAGAATATACACTTCTTAAACAAGCAGCTTCTCTAGCTGACTTTGGAGTAGAAACAGGAATAAAAGCAATAAATAAAGGAGTTAGCGAACTGGAAGTTATTGCTAAAATAGAATATGAATTGAAAAAACAAGGTATTCAGGAAATGTCTTTTAACACTATGTGTTTATCTGGTACAAAAACAGCATCCCCGCATGGCACACCCAACATGAAAAAGATAACAGAAGGAGATATGGTGTTATTTGATCTCGGTGTCATATTTGAAGGCTATTGTTCAGACACAACTAGAACCGTTGCATATAAATCAATAACAAAAGAGCAAGAAAAAATTTATAACACTGTACTCTCTGCTGAACAAAAGTCATTTGAAGCTTCTCAAATAGGTACGGCTGTAGGAGATATTGATCAAGCTGCGAGAAATCACATTTCCCAAGCTGGTTACGGGGATTACTTTAAACACCGTATTGGTCATGGCATAGGTATACAAACACACGAGTACCCTTCCATGCATAGCAAGAACGAACTTCCGCTTCAAGCAGGGATGTGCTACACAATTGAACCTGGAATCTATGTTCCGAATACTGGAGGAGTGAGGATCGAGGATATGGTTTTCATGACTGACAGAGGACCGGAATCATTAACCAAATTTCCAAAAGAATTACAAATAATTGAATAATAGAACAAAAGCTCGAAGTGCCCGTTTAGCGACGTATGGGCTGCGCCCGCGCATCGCGGGTGGGTCGACGTTGGACCGGGAGCCCGTTTTTAGTCGGCCGTCCTAATGCTTAATCGAATCGATGTTGACTTATCGTAAGGAGGATTAGGAAGCCCACTAACAGTACGGGCGCTGGAGCCGAACGTGGCTTAAACAGTTAAAAGTTAACCATGGGCTCCTATTTTTATAAATTCCTAAGCAGTTAAAAAAGAGCATTCAATGTTAACGAGTTCCGTTACCTATCGCAAAACTCGAAATCACACTATAAAATGTACCTAAATTTGTACAATTAATCGCATCGTATTAATAGTGGTATTTCGTAACTAAAAATTTAAAAATCTCTGTTCACTGGACTGAGATTTTTCTTGGCAAATAAGAAAGCATTCCTGTAATAAAGCAAAATGCGTATTGAATAAAAAAGGTCCCCTTGGTGTGACAACCTATCTTTTTTGCGGACTCATTGGACCTTATTTTCTTTCATTATGTATATTCATCGCTGTTGTCGGACTCAGCGGACCTTATTTGTAACAGTTCTAGGGGTAATAGACTGTTTTTTAATGCAATAAGGTCCGTTGAGTCCGCTCGACCTTAAAATCATTGTTTTTGACACAAATAAGGGCACTGGGGTCCGCTTAAAATTTCTCCGTCCATTATCTACCTCTTTTCACAAGAAGCGACTGCTCTTCTTGTGCCATCCGTAAAACGATTCCCAATTTATTGGTAAATTTATGTATGGTAATTTGCATCCGAATTTGTAGGTCAAAATGTAGACTTACACTTGCTATTATTACCAAACAAATCGGGGGTATAAATCACACGACAATTATAATGGATTTTAAACAGTAAATTTCTATTATACCACCAAAAAATGCTCATCAAATTTGCATACACCTTGATGGGCATTTTACGTTACATTTTTAATGTTTGTGATAGGAACAAAACCCGTTACATTCAATGTGCTCTTTTTTAATGGTTTATTTTTTTAATAGGGCATGTGCGTCATCATAAGCTAATTCATGTGATTCTGCAACAGCCTTGAACGTTACATAGCCATCTAATGTATTAAGTCCTTTAAACAATGCTTCATTATCAAGACATGCTTTTTTATAACCTTTATTAGCCAACTGTAATGCATATGGAACAGTTACGTTTGTTAAACCAATAGTTGATGTTCGTGGTACAGCGCCAGGCATATTTGCAACAGAGTAATGTAACACTCCATGCTTTGTATATGTAGGATTATCATGTGTCGTTATACGATCACTCGTTTCAAAAATACCACCTTGATCAATTGCAACATCAACAATTACAGATCCTTCTTTCATACCTCGCACCATTTCATCGGAGATAAGCTTGGGTGCTTTCGCTCCTGGAATTAAAACAGCTCCAATTACTAGATCTGATTCAGCAATAGATTCACTAATAGAAAGCGGATTGGACATCATTGTATTGATCGACGAACCAAAAATGTCATCTAGTTGCCTTAATCGCTCAGGATTTAAGTCAATAATAGTTACATCAGCACCTAATCCAACTGCTATTTTAGTAGCATTTGTACCAACTACACCGCCACCAATTATGGTAACCTTTCCACGTTTCACACCTGGAATCCCAGCTAAAAGTATCCCTTTACCACCTTTAGATTTCTCTAAAAATTGTGCACCGATTTGTGAGGCCATACGTCCAGCTACTTCACTCATTGGTGTTAGAAGTGGTAATGAATTATTAGATAATTGAACCGTCTCATATGCGATACCGACTACTTTTTTATCGATTAATGCTTTCGTTAATTCTGGTTCAGCTGCTAGATGTAAATAAGTAAATAAAATAAGACCCTCATAAAAATAGTCATATTCCTCAGATAGAGGTTCTTTTACTTTCATTACCATTTCTTGCTCCCAAGTTTCTTTTGCAGTGGATACAATAATGGCACCCGCTTCGGTATATTGATCATCCATAAATCCAGATCCTAACCCTGCTTCAGTTTCAACAAAAACGTCATGCCCTGCCTGTTTTAAAGACAATACTCCTGCCGGTGTGATGGCGACTCTGTTTTCGTTATTTTTAATTTCTCTTGGTATTCCAATTTTCATTTTAAAATCCTCCTAACACTATTATTATTATAATTTTTGGAAGAATTATAGATATAATCTTAGAAAGTATTTCCTACTTCCGAGTGTAACAAATACATCAGAAAAAAGCACCAATAATAATTTATTACCTATAACGATGAATCACATCCTGACCACCAGTAATTTCAAAAACAGAACCTGTAATCATATCAGAGTCATCATCACATAAAAAAAGAATGGTTCTTGCAATATCTTCACCAGTTCCAGATCGTCCTACCGGGGTATCATCATCAAAAATTTTTTTGCTGTCTTTTATTTGAGCTTCTTTCATAGCCCCCATAATATTTCCGGGACAGACCATATTTGAAGTGATTTTATACTCAGCCTCTTCGAAAGCGATTGTTTTTGTCAATGAGACCAAGCCGCTTTTTGCTGCGGCAAACGCCGAACGATACAACCAGCCGGATGCACTGTTTGCACCTTGAAATCCATAATTTATAATCCTGCCAAATTTTTGCTTACGCATGTATGGAACTGTTAACTTTAATAAATAGAAGACTGCGTCCAGATTTCCTCGCATCATTTCCTGCCATTCTTCCTCAGAATAATCAAGTAGTTTTTTCCGCTCAAAAATGAATGGACCAGCGTTATTAATTAAATAATCAATCCCTCCTTGATGCTTATTTGCAGCATCCACTAAGTCCTCCATATCCCTCTTTTGTGTAACATCAGCTTGTACGATATGTAATAAATCACTATAGGCAGATAAATCTTCTTTAACCTGTAAAGACTTTTCAAGATTACTATGATATGTAGTGGTTACATGATGACCTGCCTTCAAGAAAGCTTCTATTACTTGCCTGCCAAGTCCAGAAGTTCCTGCAGTTATTAGAGCATGACCCAATTTTCGCCCCCCTTTACAACAAAAAGAACCATCAATTTATATCTAAAATTATATCATAATACAAGCCCCTAAAGGAAAACAATCCATCCCCGTAGCAAGGATGGATTGTCCTAATCATTATTATTTTTTTTGGTTATTAAACGTGTATATGCCCCTATTATTGTGCAATTGGTCTTCTACTACGCCACTTTGATAACTTTCATTTAGTTGGTTTTGTACAGCTGCTACACCATCTTTATCCTCAAAAAACGTTTCTTTTTTCTGCTTCTTTTCTTTTTTTACCAACACCATCACCTCCATGCTTAGTGTGTCCACAAAATTGTAACTCTATCGATATTTTGGTTACCATATTTAGTAAAAAAGGCTTACTATACGACTGAAAAGGGTATATAATAAATATAGAGAGATGAAAGGGGAGAGGAAGCATGGATTTTGAATACAAGAATATTGTGGTTGCCGTTGACGGTTCTGAAGCATCAGAAAAGGCTTTTAAAAAATCATTAGATATTGTAAAACGCAACCATGCAAGGCTTATCCTCGCACATGTAGTTGATTCGCGGACATTTGCTACAGCGGAAGCCTATGACCGCACCCTAGCAGAACGAGCAGAAGAATACGCAAAAGAACTATTAGACAGTTATGTTGAGAATGCCAAAACAGTAGGTGTTACAGACCTTGTACGATGTGTAGAATATGGTTCACCAAAAGTAAAAATTGCTAAAGATATTGCACAAAGCTTTGGTGCTGACTTAATTATTTGCGGAGCAACAGGAATGAATGCTGTAGAACGTTTCCTGATTGGCAGCGTATCAGAGAGTATTACAAGGTATGCCAACTGTGACGTGTTAGTCATACGATAAGTTTCCATATTCAAAACGTCCTCCAATTGGGAGGACGTTTTATTATTCTATATCCTTTTTCACTTCTTTAACAGTGTGTGAGAGCTCCGGTAAAATTAATTTATTCATAGCCAGTTTCACTGCTCCAGATGAACCTGGTGTGGCAAATATAACGGTATGATTACTAACACCTGCTAAAGCTCGTGAAAGTATAGCAGCAGAACCAATGTCCTCTTGATAGCTTAACATCCTGAATAGCTCACCGAATCCCGACATTTCTTTATCAAGCATGTTTTTGATAGTCTCAATGGTAACATCTCGAAAAGAAACTCCTGTACCACCATTGGTTAAAATGACATCAACATCCTGATTGTTCCGTCCAGTATCAATCATATTTTTAATTGCAGACCTTTCATCAGGTACTATTTCTTTCAGAACAATCCGATGACCAGCTTGTTCTAACAGTTTAACCATTAAGTTCCCACTTTTGTCTGTTTTGTCAGTCCTTGTATCACTAACTGTTATAATCATACAATTTACAGATAACTGATTGTTTTTATGTTCCTTAACAGACATACCCTTTCTCCCCTCTTTTATAACTAACTATCGGAAGTTAAGCGTACCGTATCACGCGCTATCATAACTTCTTCATTCGTTGGGATAATCATCACTTTAACTGGTGAATGTGGGTAGCTTATAAATGCTTCTTTACCACGAACCTTATTTAATTTAGGATCCCAATAAACACCCATGAACTCTAATCCGGTTAAAACTTTCTCACGAATCGTATCACTGTTTTCCCCAACTCCAGCAGTAAATATAATAGCATCGACTCCAGACATTCTTGCCGCATACGAGCCTAAATATTTGTGAATACGAGCAGCAAAGACTTCTAGTGCAAGTTCTGCACGATCATCATCTAAAGCGTGTTGTTCGATGTCACGTAAATCGCTGGAAAACCCTGATAATGCTAGCATTCCACTCTTTTTATTCAGTACTTCAATTACATCAAAAGCAGATTGACCTGTTTTCTCCATGATGTAGGGTATCAATGCAGGGTCAATATTCCCAGAACGTGTACCCATTGTGACTCCAGCTAGCGGTGTGAAACCCATTGACGTGTCAATAGAACGCCCTTGTTCAATGGCTGCTATACTCGCCCCATTTCCCAAGTGACACGAAATTAAACGCAATTGCTCTAATGGCATTCCAAGCATTTCAGCTGCCCGTTGTGAAACATATTTATGTGAGGTCCCATGAAAACCATATTTTCGGATTCCATATTTTTCATAATATTCATATGGTAAGCTATATAAATATGATTTCTCCGGCATCGTTTGGTGAAAAGCTGTATCAAATACAGCGACCATGGGAATATTTGGTAAAATTTCTTGAAATGCACGAATTCCTGTAAGATTAGCCGGATTGTGTAATGGAGCTAATTCTGATACTTCATCTATTGTTTGTATAACTTCTTCAGTGATTTTTACTGAATCATTAAAATTCTCTCCACCATGAACTACACGATGTCCAATAGCATCAATTTCCTCTAAGGATTGTATGATCCCTGAAGCCTTTAACTTTTCAAGTAAATGTTTAACTGCCTGTTCGTGATTAGGTATATCATTCACCATTTTATCTTTATTATCGTTTATCTCCATAGTAAAGACAGAATCAGAAATCCCTATTCGCTCGATTAAGCCTTTAGCCATTACCTCTTCCATGGGCATTTGAATCAACTGAAATTTTAATGAAGAACTACCAGCATTTATAGCTAAAACATTACTCAATGAAGCTCAACTCCTTCTTGGATCTATTTGCTATTATACGTAGAAAACCAAGCATTCATCTGGCTTAATATATCCTCCATAGCTTTCGTATTTTTAAATGAAGGAAGTTTAACAAGCAAAGGTTGTTTCGGAGTAACTGTATTTTCGCCTTTCTTTTGTAAAACTAGAATACTCTTACTATTTTTTTCTGATTTAAAGGCACTTTCAGGTAATTGTAAGACTCCTACAATATGTGCATACTCATGTAAAAAAGTATGAAGTTTATCTGATTGGTCACTTTCAAACAGAAAACTTGGAATAACAAATATTAGGTATCCACCATCCTTTGTATAACGTAAACTTTGCTCCATGAGAAGGTGATGAGAGTAAGAATGACCAGTATCAGCCTTAAGCTCGAAATCATTAGCTCGAACGTCATCTGGATAGTACCCTATTGGCAAGTCAGCAACTACTAAGTCAACTGGATCTAATAAAAATGGTGTTAAACTATCCTGGTGGAAGAATTCAACCTGCTTCTTCTGTAAGTTTGCATTCAGCAATGAGAGTTTAATTAATGTTGGGTCCACCTCACTTGCAAGAGCATCGACCTGTTGCTTCAAGTGGTCCAAAACAACCGTTAATAAATTAGCAGTTCCACTTACAGGGTCAAAAATACGCAGGTTCTCTTTAGGTTCTGTCACCTTCTCTGCAAGATATCCTACGATTAAAGCAACAGTATCAGGCGTCATTAAATGCTGTTGTTGAGTCGATCCCTTCATTCCTTTTAGAATAGCAAGCTGTGTTGCCTTACGAATATCTTCCGTATTGTAAGCAGCAGTGTCTATATTTTTTAGCTGATTTTGTAATTTATGCGTTAATATATCATCAATCTCCTCCGAAACATTCTGGTGAAAAAGTGTTTCAAACGAAACTGCTAAGCTATCTAAGTATGGTTCATTTTCATGCTGTTGAATTGTTTCTGTTGTTTGGTCAATCCATTCGAATAACGTTTCTACATTTGATTTATTCATTATTTATCCTCCGTTCCATCCTGCTAAAGCGTTTCTATTGTACCAAAATAAAGGTGGGGATGTACAAATAAAGGTATCAAACAAAAGGAAAGCGCCTTGAATGACAAGACAAATATAAGCAGGTCGCGTAGTGTGGATACCTTTAAGTTGATCTGCTTATACCTCGGGTGTCTAAGCACTGGACGATGAAAACGTCACGTCCTTGAAAATCTGTGCGATGCTACGTTTTAAAGAAGCATTCCTTATCCTGTACGTTTTAGCTATGACTTTTCAAATTATACTTTCATTACTTATAATAAAAATCTCCCCCACTTATTGTAGTGAGGGAGATTTACTTTGACTTATTTAGCAGCCTGAGCAGCTTTTAATGCTTCATCATAATCTGGATGGTTCGTTACTTCTTTTACATACTCTACATATGTTACTTTGTCGTTAGAGTCTACAACAAATATAGATCTTGATAGCAATCGTAATTCCTTAATTAACACACCATATTTTTCACCGAAATCTGCATCGCGATGGTCTGATAACGTTTCTAATTTTGTAATATCATTAGCTGAAGACCAACGTTTCTGCGCAAATGGCAAGTCCATACTAATTGTTAAAACTTGTACGTTTTCAATTTTGTCTGCTTCCTCATTAAATCGTTTTGTCTGTTCAGCACAAACGCCAGTATCAATGGACGGTACAACACTAATTAACTTTACTTTTCCTTTATAGTCATCGAAGTTGGCCTCTTTTAAGTCGTTTGTCAACACTTTAAAGTTTTGTGCCTGATCCCCGACTTTAATTTCTGTACCCACAAGTGTGACAGGTTCTTGATGGAATGTAACATTAGCCATATGAATCATTCCTCCTAAAAATTTACTTTCTATATAATTAAATTATGAAGAAGTACAAGTCATATGTCCAATGATTCAAATCTTAAATGTCATAATTTGAACGTTCATTTTGTTGTTTATTCTCTTTTCCCTTTTTCTCATCCTTGGATTTATCCTGGTCTTGGTCTTTATCTTTATTTTTATCTTGGTCTTTATCCTTTTCTTTGCCTTGGTTTGAACCGATTGATTGCGTTGCTTCTTTCAGCATTTGTTGGATCTTATCTACAGCTTGAGGTGCAAAGTCAATCATCTTTTCATATATATGTGTACTTTGATCTAAATGCACCATTTTCACACCTCGATCACTTACAATTAAAAATGCTACAGGTGTTATCGAGACACCTCCACCACTACCACCTCCAAATGGAAGTACATCTTCACTTGAATCACCTGAACTTTGAGATGGACTAAATTCACTTCCACCTGCAGCAAAGCCAAACCCAAGTTTAGATACTGGAATAATCACACTTCCATCTGGAGATTCAACTGGGTCACCAATAATCGTATTTACTTCAATCATATCCTTTAAACTTTCCATTGCTGTAGTCATTAAGCCTTGAATCGGGTGCTCATCCATTTTAATCCTCCTTAAATAAGTGCCTTCTCTTTTAATGGAACTTTCCGCATCACTTTAATAAGCGCGTATATAGCTTTTACTAATCTGATCGATACCATACAATCCAATTTTGAATGTATGTATTTATGTTGATAATGGGGAATAACTTTAAGGTCGGGCTCACATTTAAACGAACTTTTATTATATAAAAGACCTGTAATTACACCCTTTAGTGTCCATACACCTCCAACCGTTATTCCAGTGGTACTAGCTTCTCCAGTACCTATATGAGTACTCCAATCGATACGGTGAAAATACAAATTTCGTAATAACATAATAATCATTGCATTCGCTTCTCGGCTTTGATCGATAGCTTTTTGAAATCCATTATATATATACTTTAAGCTTTCAAGAAAACTTTTATTCTTAAACAAGTGCCAAATTTCGGGACGGTCACTAGTTGTCAGTTCAATATCTTTTGTCAGTAGTCGAATTCTATACATATAAACACTAACCACTAGAGTTTGATCGTCTTTTTTATATGTGTATTTACATGATATATATATCTTTGAAAGAAGAATGATAACCATTAAGATGACAACACCCAACAAGATCCAAACCACTATATCCAACTCCTTAGTAAAAAATGTAACCTACTACTATTTTGATACAATTTTCCATATTTAAACAGGTCACTTCAATATACTGGGATATATAACTTCTTAATGATAATATAAATACGCATACAACTCTTCATATTGGAGGTTTGATTCAAAAATGCCAAATCGCAAAAACATATTCTTTTATTATTCAAAAGATCAAGATCTTGAAAAAAAGTTAGAACCCTTGTTCGATCTAGCACAGAAAAATAATTTCACCCTTGTAGATCGTTCTCAAGATGCTAATATAATAATGAGTGTTGGTGGAGATGGGGTATTCTTACAGGCTGTTCGTAAAACTGGATTCAGACAGGATTGTTTATACACGGGATTAACACGATCTGATGAATTGGGACTTTACTGTGACTTCAATTTAGATAATTTCTCTGAAATGCTGCATCAAATGGAATATGAGGAGATGGAAGTAAGAAGATTTCCGGTGATAAATGTTCAAGTAAATGATGAAATCTCTTTTGAATGTCTAAATGAGGTGAGTATTCGTTCCACTATCATTAAAACCATTGCTATGAATGTTTATATAGATAACAATCATTTTGAAACATTTCGTGGAGATGGGTTAATTGTGGCAACCCCAACAGGTAGCACAGGATATAATAAATCCGTGCAGGGGGCTGTAATCGATCCAAAGATACCTTGTTTACAAGTCTCTGAATTAGCATCCCTAAATAATAATCGATATCGGACACTCGGTTCGTCGTTTGTATTAAACAAAGACAGGAAATTAACCTTAGATATTATTCAAGACGGAAATGATTATCCAGTTGTAGGGCTTGATAATGAAGCCTATTCTATACGAAACATAAAAAATATAACCGTATCATTAAGTGACAAAGTTATTAAAACCGTGAAACTAAAAGATAATTCCTACTGGGACCGAGTAAAAAGAACGTTTTTGTAAAGAACAAAAGCTAGAAGCGCCCGTATAGCGACGTATGGGCTGCGCCCGCGCATCGCGGGTGGGTCGACGTTGCCGCCGAAAGCGGCGAAGTTAGTCGATCTTCCAAATCCGTATGAGATTCACTCCAGAGTATAAGATTCACTCTGACTTTCGCCATTATTGGCGAAAAGTCAAGTTCATCTAAAAGGAAACATGCCCCTTCATAGGGGTATGCCGACGTTGGGCCGGGAGCCCGCTTTTAGTCGGCCTTCCTTTGCTAAGCGAATCGATGTTGACTTATCGTAAGGAGGATAAGGAAGCCCACTAGCAGTACGGGCGCTGGCCGATGAAAACGCCACGTCCTTGAAAAAGAAAAGCACTTTTTCTGCGTGCGATACTTTTTCAGGGAAGCTTTCCTTATCCTGTGGTGTCATCGGCACTAGTACGTCCTGTACGTCGGAGCTGGACGTGGCTTAAGCAGTTAATAAAATATCCACTGGCTCCTAATTTTATAATTTTAATAAATTACTCACAGGCACCTAATAATTTCCTAAGAAACAAAAAATTCTTATCATGATTAACCATGATAAGAATTTTTCTCATATACAATTTCACCATCGATAACAGTCATGGAAACTTCGACTTCATGTAAACGCTCTGGTTCAGTTTGAAATATATCTTCTTCCAAAATAGTAAAGTCTGCCTGATATCCTTCAGTTAAGACCCCACGGTTTGATTCCTGAGTAATGGCATATGCACTTCCTTTTGTGTACAAACTTACTGCTTCATATAACGAAAGCTTCTCATCAGGCATATACGTATTATTGTCAAAAAATGATTTGCGCAGTACAGCTGCTTGAATTCCTAGTAGAGGGCTCACATCTTCAATAGGAGCATCAGATCCACCTGCACAGTGCACACCATTATCTAACATTGTTTTCCACGCATAAGATAAATGCATTCTTTCATTACCTAAGCGTTCGATTGCCCATGGCAAATCAGAAGCTAAGAAAGATGGTTGAATATCGACAACAACTGGAAGCTCTTTTAACAGATTTAATGAGTTTTCATTAAGAATTTGTCCATGAATAATCCGATCACGAGCACCATTATTCAGCGGATATTTACGAATTAATTGTGCAATTTCCTGTACAGCACGGTCACCGATAGCGTGTACAGCTATTGGTAAGTTGTGTTCTCTTGCCTTTTTAACAAGCTCCTCTAATGTTTCATCGTTGTGAATGGCAACACCCCTATTACCTGCATCATCATGGTAATCCTCTGTTAACCATGCTGTACGTCCACCCAATGCTCCGTCAGCAAAAATTTTCACTGCTCCCATTTCAACATACTCTGAACCGTCTAGATAACCTAGTTTTTCGTTAATCAAATCGTCCATAACTTCATGATGAACCAGCAAATGAGCTTTGAATTTTTTATCTTTACCATTTATTGCATGTTGAAATGCTTGGTAAGTTTTACTAAACCCACCATAATAATTCAGGTCTTCTGTATGACCTCCAACTATACCTTTTGAAAGCAAATCATCTACTGAAATTTTAATAATTTGTTCCAGGTATTCCTGTGAAACTTTTGGCATAGCGTCCTTTATTAATTCTTGTGCAGTATCTAATAAGTAACCGGTTGTCTCACCCTTTTCATCATGTACGATAATACCACCTTGTGGATTAAGCGTTTGATCATTAATACCTGAGAGCTCCATAGCTTTTGAATTAGCTAAAACAGCATGTCTACAAACACGTGTTAACATGATTGGATGTGTAGAAGTGATTTGATCCAATTCAGATTTATGTATGATAGTCGGATCATCCCATTGATTTTCGTTCCATCCTTCACCAACCAACCACTCTCCCTCAGATAAATTCGCAGTCCGATTCTGTAGTGCTTCCTTCACCTCATTAGGAGATTTCATTTGTGATAAGTCCAATCGCAAAATTTTCTCACCGTGACCAATGATGTGTAAGTGACTATCAATAAATCCAGGAAGCAGCGTTTTCCCTTGTAAATTGATTGTTTCTTCAATTTGGTTATAAAATTCATGATATAACTTTTCATACGTTCCTACTGCTCTTATACGTTTTCCTTCTGTGTAGATTGCCTCTACAGCATCGCCGTCATTTTCCATCGTATAAATGTTACCACCAAACCATAAATCCCCCATATGCAATTTCCTCTCTATAAAAGATGTATAACGTAACTTTACGTAAATTCCACTAAAACTTCAAGGAATTAAGAAGGGCTATCCTATTATGGATAGCCCTAAGCCATTTATTATTTATTGTTGCATACCGCCAAATTGTTGCTCAGCTGCTTGCACTAGACGTTTTGTGATTTCTCCACCAACTGAACCGTTAGAGCGAGAAGTTGAATCAGCACCAAGTTGTACACCAAATTCCTGAGCAATTTCAGTTTTCATTTGATCCAATGCTTGTTGAGCACCAGGTACTACTAGTTGGTTTGAACTATTGTTATTAGCCATGTTCATTCACCTCCTTGGTACTTTTATAGTGTGTAGGATGGTGAGAATACATGCACATTATCAACTGGTAGTTCTTGTAATAAAAGCAAACTTTTATACGAATACAATTTTAGAAAACTTGGCATTCGTTAAAGGGAAGCTTAGTAAGCGAACTTTGCTTTCTTAGAGTCCCTTATGCTCTGGAGTGCAAGCCTTTATGGCGAATGGCCTAGTTGCACTTATGCATATAAGAAAGTATTATACTTTCTTATATGCTAAAATAAGTCATCAAATTCTTCAGATGTCTTTCGATAAGCTGATAGCTCAACAACCTCAATCCCTTGTATTGCTTCCTCAATAAGTTCTGAGAAATCAGCTCGTGATTCGAAATAATTAACTTTGTCTTTTTTCGGCTTTGTTTTTGGAGATTTCGGAACAAAAATGGTACAGCAATCCTCATATGGACGTATAGAAATGTCATATGTGTTAATATCCTTTGATATCTTTATAATATCTTCTTTATCCATCGCAATTAATGGCCTTAAAATTGGATAATTGGTTACTTCATTTATAACATTCATACTTTCCATTGTTTGGCTGGCAACTTGTCCAAGGCTTTCACCAGTAGTCATGGAAAGAATAGATTCATTTTTACATACCCCTTCACTAATTCGCAACATCATCCGTCTCATGATTGTCATAGCATATTCTTCTGGCATTTCACGAAAAATATGCTGTTGTAACTTCGTAAATGGTACAACATGTACTTTTATTTTACTTCCATAATAGGTTAGTTTTTGTGCTAAGTCTAAAACTTTTTGTTTAGCCCGTTCACTAGTAAATGGTGGTGAGTGAAAATGTATGGCTTCTAGTTGAACACCACGTTTCATTGCCAAATAACCTGCTACAGGACTATCAATACCACCAGATAATAATACCAATGACTTGTCTGCAGTTCCCACTGGCAAACCACCAAGCCCTGGAACAACACTAGATGTTATATAGGTTGCTTCCGTTCTGATCTCAACTTTTATTTCCAGATCTGGCTGATGTACATTAACTTTGTAATCCGTGGTATTGGTTAGTAAATGTCCACCTAATAATTGATTCATGTCTTGTGATCGTACTGGAAAATTTTTGTCTATACGTTTTACAGACACCTTAAAGGTTTTAGCATGATTATCGTTTTTTAACGCAAACAAGGTCGCATCTTTAATTTCCTCTACATCATTTTGTACTTTGATCGCCAAGCTGATACTTTGAATTCCAAAAATATTTTTGCACGTATTCATGATCGGCTCAGGGTCTTGTCCATTTAATAAAACAAACATTCTTCCTTGTGTACGTTTAACTTTTACGTCAGGAAATGTTTGCAGTTTTTGTTGGACGTTTTCTTGTAATTTTAGAAAGAATTTTTTTCTGTTTTTTCCTTTTAATGCTATTTCTCCATAACGTATTAATATGTGATCAAATTGCATGTTATCTACTCCAGTACTTCTTTAAATTGTTTGATCGCCTTTTGCAAGGCTTGCAAAAACGTATCTATTTCGTTTTTTGTCGTTTCATAAGAAATGCTAATTCGTAAAGCAGAAGCTGCCCTATCATTACTATACCCACAAGCAAGTAAAACCTTGCTCTCATCTAATTGTTTAGAAGAACATGCTGATTTAGTAGAAATAAAAATATCTTGTTCACCTAGCATATGGATAATAACTTCTGGCTTCATTCCTGGGACAGAAAAATTAAGGATATGTGGTGCTGCTTTATTTGGTGTGTTTATTTCAACACCCTCCGTTAGTTCCAATTCATTTCGTAATTGTTGTTGTAAATTATATAAATTAGATATATCTTTTCTTTCATGTTCCTTTATTAACCTTAATGCTTTTACAATCGTCACGGCACCAGCAAGGTTTTCCGTACCTGAACGAATTGATTGTTCCTGGTTGCCGCCATGAAACAACGGAAATAATATAGTCCGCTTCTTCACATATAATATACCTGTTCCTTTTAACCCATGAATTTTATGTCCAGAAATCGTACATAAATCTATTCCAGAATCTTCAAGATCCAGCGGTACTTTCCCAATACCCTGTATATAGTCAACATGGAAGAAAAGTTTAGGGTACGCTTTTGCAATTTCTCCGATTTCCTTAATTGGTTGAATGGAACCAATTTCATTATTCACATGCATAATACTAATTAATATAGTGTCTTTTCGTATAGAATTCACTAAATCATTAACTACTACTACACCATTTTCATCCACCGGCAAATAGGTTATCTCAAATCCTAATTTCTCCAAGCTTTTACATGCTTCTATAACGGATGGATGCTCCACTTGGGAAGTTATGATATGTTTACCACGTTGTTGATGTTCAAGAGCTATCCCCTTTATAGCAATATTATTACCTTCCGTTCCTCCAGAAGTAAATATAATCTCTTCTTTCTGTACTCCTAAAAGCTGGGCTGCTTGTTCTTTGGCTTTTAGTAAAAGTTGTTCTGCCTTAGCTCCAAATTGATGTACACTAGAAGGATTAGCAAAGAAGTCATTTGAAACCTGCTGGAAACTTTGTAATACAGCTGGATCTGGTTTGGTTGTAGCACTATTATCTAAATAAATCATTATTTTAACTCCCTATTCATATGATCAAATTCAAAACATTACTATCATAGAAAATAATCAAGACTGACTCAAGGAAAAAGGACTCATTGCACGTCCATTTTCAATAAGACAGCCTTTATTTGTTAACCCATTATTCATTGGTATTTAATGCGGCTAACAGTATATCGATGGAAATCGTATCTTTGTCTTCTGACACTAAATGTCCTAGGTTTATTGGTACATCATCTGTTGATGTATTATCAGTATCAGCTGTCCCCTTATTAAAAATAACAACTGATTGTTTCTCCGTTGTATTTTTTTGTGACATCGAATGACTGTCAATAACTACAGTATTATCCTGTAAAAGTAATAAAGTAATAACTGCCACCCAAATACCAACCGTAACAATACCAAACACCAAGACTAGTTTATGCCTTAAAGCCTCCATTTAAACGAATACCTCTTGATTTTCTTCAATTCGTTTCAGTGCACCAGGCTCAATTTCTTCAATGGCTTTTGCAGCTTGTTCTAATGCGAGTTCATATTCATACGAACGAAATAAACGTTCTGACTCCGCTAATTTTGCAGCGAGCAGTGGGTATTGGCTACGATAACGGTTCGCATATTGAATGACTTGTTCTGTTAAAAATGCTTGATCAAGCATTACTTCTGATTTCTCACCAACATCGTTAACCACTGCTTTTGCTTCTGTTAAAGCCTGTTGTACTTCGGTAACATCTAATGGTTGCTTTTCCAATGCCTTTAGAACACGACGATTTTTTTCAATTGCTTCATCCATTATATTCCAAATATAACTTGGTACCCCTGGTATATTGCTTTTTTTCAATTTACGATTTACATGTTGAATATGTTCTCTCATATCGGATAATTTTTCTTTAGCTTCTAATTCATCTTTACGCAGATTCTGAATACTCTTTTTAAACTGTGCATGTGCTTGTTGTATTTCTTCTACTCGTTGAAACCCACTTTCTAATTCTTTGCGTAACTCAACATGCGAGGTTTCTTCATCATCCATCTGTGATGATATCTCATTAAGTTGGCTTTTTAGTTGACTAATTGTTTTTTCTAAGGTTAAATATCTTTCCATATCGCTATCTTCAAAGAAATATGTTTTCTTCAAATTTTCTACTTCAGTTTTCGTTTCATGGAAATTTCGATCAAGGTCATCTAATAAATGGCGATAGCTCGGAATTTTTGTTTCCATAAAACTTTTAGCAATAGCTTCTTTCTCCAGAAGTTGATACATTTCTTTCATTCGTTCTTCTATTTCCGATGTAATTGTTTTAGCTTCCGAGACTATTCCTTTTTCTAAAGAATGCACACAATCTAAGAGACGACGATGATAATTATGTATTTCTTTTTCAAAGCCCAGGTGCTCAACACGGTATCCGTCATCTTTCATCTCTCTCAATCCTGAAAGCAAATCGTCTAATTGAGCAGGTAATTCCTGTTTACACGCCTTATAGATAACAGGAAATTCATCTAATTGTTCTTGTAACTGTTCTAGGTTATATTTTATATCATCGACAATCTGATGAGCTTCATGATAATCGCCAGCCTTAACCAATTCATGATATTTACTCAGTTGTTCATCAATCTCATCGATTTCAACCTCAAAGCGAACTTCTGCTTTCCCATATTGATATCGATTTTGTGACAATTTTTTACGTAACGCTTTAATATTTGGTTGTATTTGTTCAATTTCTTTGCGACTTGTTTCTTCAGATTGAAGCAGCTCATCTAATTCCCCGAGCATTATTTCTATATCTTTTTCAATCGATTGAAGGATTTGTTCTACTTTTTTTGTCATTTTTCTTGCATTTGAGAAACGGTACCGATCAGCAGACTCTTCAGCATCAAATAAGAATTCTTCTATATCTGGTAACTCCTTAGTTACAATATATTCCCAGCGTTCTTTCCATGATTCAAATTTTTCTTGAGTTTCACCAGACAAATTCAAATTTTTTATACGAGCAATTTGGGATGCAATATTTCGATTCATAATATCCATCTTCCAGCTTTCAAGCCGATCAACAATATCATATACCCGTTTCCGCATAATAAGCCCTAGAATAATTAATGCTATAATAATTAGTATGAGTCCAATAATATATGCCATTTAAAGCCTCCTAACTATATTCCTGTAAGAGGATGCAGTCTCTTAGGGAACAGGTATAAAAAAACTTACATTCGAATTTTTAGTATATATGTACACTTATGATACCATTTATAATGCAATTTTGGATAAAAAAAAGCAAATAAATTGCTAATTTGACAATTTTTTATCTATTTATATTTAAGTCTTACGTGTTAACCATGTAATCTAACCAATTGTTAATCGTTTTCACATACTTTTTAATGAATAAATTATGGGATTGTTCCCCTAACAAGTGGTTTTTCCATTCATTTTGTAAAACATACGGCGTGATTAACATTCCTTTTAATTGCATTAATAAAAATTGCCGATCTATATCACTTTTTTTATTCTGAGATAATACAGAGAAAAAAATATTACTTATATAATAATTCTCCTTTGCTAAATAAGTTACCGTCATTTCCCGAACAAAAATGGAATCGAGCGATAATTCCCGGTGAATAAAACAAGAGAATTGATGATTCATTTGTTTGTACTGTATAATAGCTTCAATTAGCATTTTTAATTGGTCTAATGAAGACATATCTTCTGAATCTCGTAATATCTTTTCTATAGTTGTTAAGTACACTTCATAATAATTTGTTACGGCATGTTCTAATAAACCTTGTTTATTTTTGAAGTAATAACTAATTAATGAAACGTTGACGGTAGCCTTCTCTGATATATCTCTGACAGATGTACCGTGAAATCCTTTTTGATAAAACAACGCAGAAGCAGCATCAATCACTTTCTGTTTAGACGGATTTGTTTTCATTATTTATTCAACTCCTTACATCTCATTTTACGACAAAGTAACTAGTAATCCTGCATTTTTTTATCGACAAATATCGTACGTTTGTCGAAATCCATTATTATAGAGGAGAATATTTATGTTTCAAACAAGTAATTATTCTGGTAACGAGATAGAGAACTATGAGTTATTATTAAAGCAAATAAAAGCCCTTAGTGAAGGGGAAACAGATCACATTGCTTTACTATCTAACGCATCTGCACTGTTAAATCAATTTTTAGATGAAGTGAATTGGGTAGGCTTTTATTTATGGAAGAATGATGAATTAATTCTTGGTCCATTCCAAGGTTTACCAGCATGTATACGGATTGCATACGGTAAAGGGGTTTGTGGTACGGCAATTAAAGAAGGGAAAACAAAACGAATAGCTGATGTAATGAACTTCCCAGGCCATATTGCCTGTGATGCCGCAAGCAAATCAGAGATTGTAGTTCCTCTATTTTTAGGGGAGTCTATTTATGGAGTGCTTGATATCGATAGCCCAATTAAGAATAGGTTCGATGAAACAGATCAGGTTTACATGGAAAGATTTGCCAAAATCCTTGAGGAATATCTTAGTAAGTAACTCTCAATACTTAATACCTGTTACTCGATTACAACAGGTATTAAGTTTTTTATTGGGATTAGGTTTATATATATTTTTGAATATTATACTCTCTAACCACAGAATTTTTCCCTAACTTTTTGGCCTCATATAAAGATCTGTCAGCCCTTTGAAATAAATCACCAGCATTGTCTTCATTACCATTACCCCAAGAAGAAACACCACATGATAACGTTACCCTTGGTTCTGTGAAACTGGCTGCTTGTTTTCTAATCTGACCAGCCAATCTAACACCCTCATCGATGTTAGCATCCGGGAGATAAATAGCCAACTCTTCCCCTCCCCATCTAGCAGGAATATCTTCTTCGCCTATATGCATTTTTAAAATATTAGAAACCTGAATAATAACCTTATCCCCTACATGATGACCATAAGTATCATTAATACGTTTAAAGTCATCGATATCAAATAATGCCAAAACCCCTTTTTCCTCTGTCTCCATGTGTAGTTTAATATTATGATCTAAATAATTCCTGGAATAAAGTTTGGTTAAGTAATCCGTTTTCACTGCTCTTTCTAATTTGTCTTTTAAAATAGAATTAGATAATGCCAACGTAGAGTGCTGAATTAATGATTTCATCAGTTTAAAACCCTCAAAGGAAAAATAGTAGTTTTCTTCATGCAGTATTAATACTGTTCCATGAATTGTTCCTGAGTGAATCATTGGAATTGCCATTACTGAACGGAAAGGAAGTGTAGCAACCTTTTTAAAGTCACCACTAAAAACTGACTCTCCACTATCTTTCACTTCCATAAACATGTACTCACTAAACAAGCGTCCCTCTGTCGAATAAAAGTAGTCTGTGCTACCAGAAAGGATATCAAATTCCTGTTCGGACTCCTCATTCAGATAAACAAAACCAACTTGGGTAGCAGCACTTGAATACATGATCTGTTTTCTTACAACCGAAATAATTTCAGATAAATCTAAATTTGAATTTAGTTTATGTGTAACATCATTAATCAATTTTAAATCATTCACAAGGAGCTTTGATTGGTGATATAATGTTACATTTTCAATGGCTTGACCGGAAATACTACAAAACCTGGCTATAAACTCTATATCATTTTCAGGAAATTCAAACGTCCTTGGCGTAATAATTTGAACTACACCATACACTCCTTGTTTTCCAATTAAAGGTGCATATAAGCAAGTCTTTCTATCTTGCACTCTGTCTTCTAATTGTATTTCCCCGGTAATAAACGCCTGGGTACTAACACGTTTTGTCACATCATCACTATATTCAATTGCTTTGATCGGCAAGTAACTATCTGCATCATGGTCCTGAGAGAGTAATAGATAAGGTGAGAATTTCGGAAAAATCATTTTCAGCTCTTTGATGATTACAGATAGAACATCACTTTTATCATTAATGGAAAGAAACCGCATCGATAAATCAAACAAAAGCTTATGATTTTCTTCATTGTTATTACTGATCTTTTTGGCAGCAACTACCTTAAGAAATTTGTTTGTTTCCTGCTGTATAATATGTAACGTTTCTTTAGAAGGTATATGTAACTCATTTCCAAACGAGAAAAATATAAAACCAGTAGTGTCTCCACTAGCTTGAAAAGGAATTACGCATGTATATAACTTAGAGAATTGCTTGTTAAAAACAAGTTCTCCATCCATATCATAGCTGTCCCAAATTTTTTCGATGCTCACAAATACTTTTTTCTTAAATAACGTTTTTTCTTTATTATCACAACCTGGCTCAATCTCATATACTTTGTCCAACTGATTGTAGAAATAAACCGCCACATCTTCAGAGTTGATCAGTTCACCAAGGGTAGTAGTTAACATAGGCAGACACTCATCGCAGTTATATTGATCTATATCAGATAGAAACCCAAAATAGATACTTCTTAATTTATCTTTTAGTTGATTTTGATTTCCCATCATATCACCTATCGTTTTTATATGTACATATTTTTTTAATTTCTACTAATGTCTTATATCTAACCTATTATGTTATTATTATATCTGAACTCATCCTTTTTTCCTATATAAAGGTTGAAAATATTAATTAAACGAAAGTGCCTAAGCTCTGGACATGGTTAAATCTTCACTATAAAGTGAGCTACTTATTGACTTTTGTCCATAAAACTTGTATACTATTCTTTGTGTAAAATAATAAAGGTAGCCTATGTGAACCACCGGTTGTTCTATTTTGTTCCTCATATTGAGGTGTATCGTGTAACTCTCTGCTGCTGGAGCGATGGTACATGAAAACATAATGGACAACGGACAGGAACACGCTCATTTATTTTATGCAAATAAAATAATAAAGGAGGAAATGTCTTATGGCTCGCTATACTGGATCAGTATGGAAAAAGTCTCGTCGTCTCGGCATTTCATTAACTGGAACTGGTAAGGAATTAGATAAACGCCCTTACGCTCCTGGTCAACACGGACCAAACCAACGCAAGAAAATATCTGAATATGGTTTACAGATGCAGGAAAAACAAAAACTACGCTTTATGTACGGATTGAACGAACGTCAATTCCGTAATTTGTTTACTGAAGCTGGAAACATGAAAGGTATTCATGGTGAAAACTTCATGATTCTACTTGAATCTCGCTTGGATAACATCGTTTACCGTCTTGGATTAGCACGTACGCGCAGACAAGCTCGTCAGCTAGTTAACCACGGTCATGTTACAGTTGATGGCAAACGTGTAGATATTCCATCATACCGTTTGAAACCAGGTCAATCTATTGGTTTGCGTGAAAAAGCACAAAACCTTGATATCATCAACGAAGCTATCGAAGTTAATAACTTCACACCAGAATATATAACTTTTGATGCAGATAAAAAAGAAGGAACTTACTCTCGTTATCCTGAGCGTTCTGAACTTCCTGCAGAAATTAATGAAGCGCTTATCGTTGAGTTCTACTCTCGTTAATACAGCTACAGTAAAAACACTAATGAGCAAATGCTCATTAGTGTTTTTTTTAACTAAAATCTATTAAAAAGTATTTTTTCTTACCTCGCCGTATTATGGTGAACATCTCTTCAATACGGTCATCTTTTCCAACAACATAATTAAGATCCTGCTGTCTCTCACCATTTATGTAAACAGCTCCATTTGAAACATCTTCTCTGGCTTGTCTTTTCGATGATGAAATCTGTGCATTTACTAGTAGATCTATCAGACCTATTTCTTCTTTGGTTGTCTTGTAAGTCGGTACATCCTTAAACCCTTGTTCAATATCACTTGCTGACAATTGTTTGAATTCTCCACTGAAAAGAGATGTAGAAATTTTCTGTGCTTGCTCTAATGCCGGTACACCATGAATCTCTTTTGTCATTTCTTCAGCTAGTCTCTTTTGTGCTACCCGATCTCCTGGTCGAACATCCACTTCTTGTTTTAACTCGTCCATCTCTTTCTCTGATATAAATGTAAAGTACTGAAGAAATTTTATAACATCACGATCGTCGGTATTGATCCAAAATTGGTAAAATTCATAGGCAGTAGTTTTTTCGGGATCTAACCACACTGCTCCGCCTGCTGTTTTACCAAACTTTGTCCCATCTGCTTTTGTAATCAAAGGTACTGTTAAGCCAAAAACTTTTATTTCCTCATCTGCATCTTCTCTGGACCGGCGGATTAACTCCATACCAGCAGTTATATTCCCCCACTGGTCACTACCACCAATTTGTAATGTACAATTTTCCTGTTCATATAATTTCAAGTAGTCCAATGACTGTAAAATCATGTAACTAAACTCAGTAAACGTAATTCCTTGTTCAATACGTGCTGAAACCGATTCCTTAGCCAACATATAATTAATACCAAAATGTTTTCCTGCATCACGCAAGAAATCAATCACAGTCATACTTGATAACCAATCATGATTATTCCGAACGTTTACGGAACTCTCCTCTGGGTTAACTAGAATCCTTTCGATCTGCTGTTTAATCCTCTCACTGTACCCTTTCACAACGTCACTTTCATTTAATGACCGTTCACTAGAGCGTCCACTTGGGTCACCAATCATTCCTGTACCCCCACCAACTAATGCAATTGGTTTGTGACCAGCTTCTTGAAATCTCTTCAGCATGATTAAAGGTACTAAATGTCCTATATGTAAACTGTCAGCAGTTGGATCGAAGCCACAATATAGGGTTACTTGTTTATCAGATAAATGTTTGGTTAACCCATCCATATCCGTTGTTTGATGAACCAATCCTCTGTTCTGTAAATCCTGTAAAATTTCCATGTGCGCCACACTCCAGTTTTTATTTTAGACCAATAAAAAAACCCATCCCTGAAAATGAAAATAAAGGGACGAGAATTTCTCGCGGTACCACCCTTGTTGCATACTAATGCCACTCTGGGTTTGTTAACGATGGTGTCACCGTCTTCTTTTGCTTAAGCAATGAAGAGAAACTCCAGATTGGTAATTCGCAAGCAAATGTATGCTAGCTTACACCAACCGCTAGCTCTCTTCATAAAGGGATTTGCTACACTACTAAAATCCTTCAAAGTTTATATAATATATTATTATATATTCATACCATATTATACGTGTTAAATCAATAGTAATTGCTAATTTATTCTATAATAAAGCGCTCAATTATGCTATAATAAATAGTGGAATTTTAGGAGGTCTTATTATGGATTATAAACAATTATTTCTTAAATATAAAAATAAAGTAATATCAATTTGGAAAACTGGAAAACTTCAACGTTCTACACGGATTACCTATGATGTGTTTTGGAATGTAGTTTTATTCTTTCTTGTTGTAGGTTTTATTGGAATGTTTTTTGCTGGTGGAATCGGACTTGGGTACTTTGCGTCTCTTGTGAAAGATGAACCAGTACGCAGTTATGAAAGTATGGAAATGGATATATATAATTATGAAGAAACCTCCAAATTATATTTTGACAAAGATATATACTTTGGTGATGTGCGCTCTGATATACATAGAGAAGAAGTCGAACTTGAAAATATATCCGAAATACTAAAGGATGCTGTTATTGCTACCGAAGATGAATACTTTGAAAGTCATGAAGGCGTTGTACCTAAAGCGATTGTCCGTGCTGTAGTTCAAGAAGCGACGAACGCCCCTATCAAAAGTGGCGGTAGTACACTCACCCAACAGCTTATTAAAAATCAAATTTTAACAAACGAAGTATCCTTTGAACGTAAGGCAAAAGAAATATTATTAGCATTGCGTCTAGAACGTTTCTTTGAAAAAGATCAAATATTAGAAGCTTATTTAAACATCGTTCCATATGGTCGTGAGGCTTCCGGTAGAAATATTGCTGGCATTCAAACAGCAGCACAAGGTATTTTTGGGGTAGACGCAAAAGATGTAAACTTAGCACAAGCAGCATACTTAGCAGGACTTCCTCAAAGTCCTTCCTACTACACACCGTTCGCCAATAATGGTGGATTAAAAGAAAAAGACGGTATACAACCTGGAATTAATCGAATGAAATCAGTTTTAAATCGGATGTATGAATCTGATTATATTAATCAAAAAGACTACGATGAAGCTTTGAATTATAACATTGTAGCTGATTTCACCGAAGAAGCTACCTCACCAATAGATAAATATCCACATTTAACCTATGAGGTGGAAAAACGAGCACGCGACATAATTATGGAACAATTAGCAGAAGAAGATGATTACACGTTGGAAGACCTCGAAAAAGATGAAACATTAAAAGAGGAATATAAAATCTTGGCAGAGCGTAACATGCGTCAAAAAGGTTACAATATTCATTCAACAATTGATAAAAAAACATTTGAAGCGTTCCAGGAAATCGCTAAAAATTATGAGAACTACGGACCTGACTGGAAAGGAGATCTGAAAAACTCTAAAGGGGAAATAATAGAGGAAAACGTAACTATGCCAGTTCAAACCGGTGGAATTCTAATTGAAAACAGTACTGGAAAAATCATTAGCTTTGTTGGTGGAAGAGATTTCAATCTGGATAATCAGCTAAACTATGCAACTAGCACTGAGCGCCCAAACGGTAGTACAATGAAGCCATTACTCGATTATGCACCAGCAATGGAAAAAGGTGTAGTTCAACCAGGAACGCCGATAGCAGACGTGGCGGAAGAATTTCAGTATCCTGGAATGCCAAAACCATGGAATCCTGGTAACTATGGTGGTGGTTATCACGGTCTTGTATCAGCACGTACGGCTTTAGCTAAGTCCTATAACGTTCCGGCTGCCAAAACATATATGCAGATCATTAATGAAAACCCAGCTAAAGAGTTTTTAGATAAAATGGGAATTACATCACTTACCGAAGGGGATTATGGCTACCCGGCTTTATCCCTTGGGGAGCCTACAATCGGAATAACGGTTGAAGAAAATACTAATGCATATGCAACTTTTGGTAATAACGGTAAATTCGCAGATGCATATATGGTTGAGAAAATAACTACAAATGATGGTGAAGTTATTTATGAACATCAAAGTGAACCAGTAGATGTATTTACACCTCAGACAAACTACTTAACACTTGATATGATGCGTGGAGTAATTAGAAGTGGTACTGCGACTTACATTAATTCACAATTGAAACATTCGGGAGTTGATTGGGCAGGGAAAACTGGGACTTCTCAGGATTACGAAGATGCTTGGTTCGTTGCCACCAATCCAAACGTAACAATGGGCACATGGATTGGCTATAGAACACCCAAATCATTACAATGTTCTAGTTGTGCATTAAGCTATAGTCAACGAAATAATAAACTGTGGGCAGAACTGGTAAACAGCGCAACAGATATTAATCCAGACTTAATGGCTCCAAAGAACCGTTTTGAACGTCCAAATGGTATTGTAGAGCGTAGTTATTGTACCATATCTGGTATGTTACCTTCAGAACTTTGTAAAAGAGTTGGTTTGATTGCAACCGACCTTTTCAACTCAAAATATGTACCTACAGAAGAAGATGACAGTTTAATTGAAGGTGCATATGTAATGGTGGATGGTAAAGCGGTAATAGCAGGGCCTAACACACCTGAAGAATTCACAGATGGTGACGGGGTAACATTTAATCCAGAGTTCCTAGAGCGAATGGGTTATGATAAATTAAGAGATATAACACAACTGTTTCCACGAACAAATACGGCTGCATGGGAAAGTATTAGTATCCCTAGTTCAGATTTAGGCGAAACATTAGAAGATGATGATACAGCACCATCTGCACCTACATCTGCTGCAAGTTCCAGCAATGAATTAACATGGAAAAAGTCAAGCAGTAAAGATGTAGTAGGCTACCGGATATTTAGAGCGGACAACCCTGATAGTTCATTTAGTCTAATAGGTAACACAACAGAGTTGGACTACTCAATCTCAGGAAGTAATGCCGTTTATCACATAAAAGCTGTAGATTACTTCGGATTAGAATCCTCTGCTTCAAAAGAGGTTGTCGTTGGAGACTTCTCTGACCCTGAACCAGAAGAACCGGATGAAGAAGATAATGATGATAACGAAGATAATGGCGACGGTGATCATAAAGACAATGATAATGGGAACGGCAGTGGCAATGGTAATGGTAACGAAAATGGCAACGACAATGGCGACGACAATGGCCAAGAAAATGAAGATGATGACTCTAATAACAATGACAGTGATAATGATAATAATGAATAGCTACTATTAAAATAAGGGGGAAGTTCCCCCTTATTTTTTATGGATAGAAAGTTTAACCAAATTCTTCAAGCTTTTACTAAAAATCAGACCTTTTATCCTGTATAATAGATATTAATAATGATTAGGTGGTGAAACAATGGATCATGTTAAAACCTATCACTCTATAACACGTGATACTCCAAGTGGTTCTATTATCATTGAAGGCCCTTTAGACTCATCGGCGTTAGCTGATTATCACTTTCATGAACATCTAACCGCATTTCGCCCATCATCCAAACAATTCGAGGCCATTAAAAGTATTGCTGATTTTAAAGAAGGCAGAATAATTGTTGCTAGAACAGAAGACACCATAGTTGGTTACGTAACCTATTTACACCCTGATCCTTTAGAGAGGTGGTCCGAGTTTAATATGGACGACTTAATTGAACTCGGAGCAATTGAAGTGATTCCTAAATATCGTGGAGCAAGAATTGCATCTGGTTTGTTACATCTCTCCATGTTAGATGACTATATGGAAAATTATATTGTAATTTCTACTGAATATTACTGGCATTGGGATTTAGACGGTACAAAATTAAGTATTTGGGATTACCGAAAAATAATGGAAAAAATGATGTCCGTTGGGGGTCTTTTACCTGCTCCAACAGATGATCCTGAAATTATTTCCCATCCTGCAAACTGCTTAATGGTTCGAATAGGTAAGAATGTTTCAGAAGATTCGATTACAAAGTTTGATGAATTACGATTTTTGCAAAGACACCAGTACCGAAATATGAGGGAGGGGTTATAAATGCTTGTTGAAGAAATTATGAAAACGGATGTAGTTACATTATCACCTTCTGCTTCCATAAGAGAGGCATTAAGTCTTTTACAAAAGCACCGAATTAGACATATCCCTATTATTGATAACGATCACCAGGTTATTGGGATTGTGTCTGATCGCGATGTTCGGGATGCTAGTCCATCCATTCTTGATAAGAGTTCTGAGCAAAACGTATTGGAACATAATATTGAATCGATAATGAGTACTCCAGTCACTACAGTACATCCACTTGATTTCGTAGAAGAGATAGCGTGTATATTCTACGATGAGGAATTTGCATCTCTACCTGTTATCAGAAATAACAAACTAGTAGGAATTGTGACAGAAAAGGATATGCTGTATACGTTAATTCAACTAACTGGAACTAATGTACAAAGCTCACATATTGAAGTCAAAGTGCCACATGTACCTGGCATTTTGCCAGAGGTAACCTCCGTTTTTGGAAAACGCAAAACAAATATAACTTCCTTACTAATCTATCCGTATAAAGATGATCCAAACTATAAAATTCTTGTCTTTCGTATTCAAACTATGAATCCGATGCCGGTTATTCAAGACTTAAGAGATGCGGGATATGAATTAATGTGGCCGAATAATATATCGGAGCCAAAAGTATGACATGTAAAGCAGGATTTGTATTCTCTGACACATTATTAAACTATCATTTTCACTCGGATCATCCTTTTAATCAAAAACGGGTTCTACTAGCAAAAGAATTATTAGAAGATACTGAAATGCTAAATAAACATGATATTATAGAGCCACGACGGGCAACAGACGATGAATTAGCTTTATTCCATGATTGGAGTTATATTAACGCAGTTAAAAAAGCAAGCAATGGAAAACTCTCAAACGAAGAGGCTTTAGAATTCGGTATAGGAACTGAAGATACCCCGATATTTGAAGATATGCATGAAGCATCTAGCTATTTAGTTGGGGCCACACTTACTGCCGTTGATGCTGTTTTAGATGGAAAAGTAGAACACGCATTAAATTTAGGTGGTGGTCTCCACCATGGATTTAAGCGAAAAGCGTCTGGTTTTTGTATCTACAATGATGGAGCAGTTGCCATTAAATACATACGCCAAAAATATGATTTAAAAGTTTTGTACGTTGATACCGATGCACATCATGGTGATGGTGTACAATGGGCATTTTATGAGGATCCGAATGTTTGTACATTCTCTATTCATGAAACAGGAAGATACCTTTTTCCTGGTACAGGGAACGTAAATGAAAGAGGTATTAAAGAAGGACATGGTTACTCTTTTAATATCCCTATTGACGCCTTTACAGAAGATGAATCATTTCTAGAAGTTTATGAAAATGCTTTTAAAGGAATAGTTGATTTCTTTAAACCAGATATAATTGTTACACAAAATGGTGCTGATGCTCATACATATGATCCTTTAACCCACCTTTGTGGAACGATGGAGATTTTTGAACGAATTCCATTATTAGCACATGAATTAGCCCATCAATATTGTGAAGGCAAATGGATTGCTATAGGTGGTGGTGGCTACGATATATGGCGTGTCGTTCCGCGTGCGTGGGCTCAAATTTGGAATGTTATGAAGATGGGACAACCACAAAGCGGCCCAATACCTGATTCGTGGCTTACAAAGTGGCAAGATCAGGCACCTATTACTCTCCCACCATATTGGCACGATGACAAAGGCATCGTTCCTACCATACCAAGAAAACAAGAGATAAGTGAAAAAAACAACAAGTTATTACTTAATGCTCTAAAATATACACAAAAAAAGTAAGGAGATGAACGTATCACTCCTTACTTTTTTATTCGATGTTATCCATTTCCAGGATTACTATTTCGACACGTCTGTTTTTACTCCAATTTTCCTCTGAATCATTTGGAACTACAGGTCTTGTATCCCCATAACCAACAGAAGAAAACCGGTTTTCATTAAAATCATTTTGATCGATTAAGTGCCGTATAACACTACTTGAACGTGCTCCAGATAGTTCCCAATTCGATGGATACCGGTAATTAGAAATGGGCCTACTATCTGTATGTCCTTCTACCTTTACATTGTTTGGTATTCGCGACAGGAGTGTACCTATCTTATTTAGAAAGGGTTTTCCAGAGTCAATTATATTTGCTTCACCTGATTCAAAAAGAACCCTTTCTTGCAACACCAAGACTACCCCGCGTTCTGTCCTGCTTGCTGAAATCACATTATTTAATTCATTTTCGTCTAGATAACTTTCAACATCTTCCATTAAGTCATTTAATCTATCTTCTTTATGAACCGTTTCCTCGTTACGCTTTGTTTCTTCTGTAAATGTTGGTTTTTCAAATTCATTGGAGTTTTTACCACTTTCCATATGACTTGTATTCTCGGTCGGATTCTCCATCGGAATAGGAGATGGATAAAAATCAAATATTTGTTGATTCCGGAAAGATTCTGAGACAGCCTCAAATTTTACTAGATCGATTTGTGACATAGAGAATAATAGAATAAAAAAGACAAGTATAAGTGTTACCATATCTGAATAAGTAACCATCCATTTTGGAGCACCAGTCTTCTTGGTTCTTTTTACATTGTTACGCTTCATTTACGCTCTCCTCCACGAAAGCGTTATCCTCTTCTTGCTCTTCCTTTTTCGTTTCATTCGAAAGAAAAGCACTCAATTTCTCTTCTAATATCCTTGGGTTTTGTCCCGATTGCACCCCAATTACACCTTCAACAATGATTTGTTTAATAAATACTTCCTCTTCTGTTTTACTTTCCAATTTATTAGTCATGGGAATAAAAACTAAATTAGCTAATACCGTTCCATACAACGTAGTTAATAATGCTACAGCCATATTAGGCCCTAATGTTGCAGGGTCTGTTAAACTATTTAACATAAGAACAAGACCTACTAATGTACCAATCATTCCCCAAGCTGGTGCATATTCTCCTGCTTTTTCAATAATTGCTCGACCTCTATAATGCCGATCTTCCATCGCTGTAATTTCAGCATTCATAATATCATTTATTACCTCAGGTTCAATACCATCAACAGCAAGCAAAACACCTTTTTTAACAAACTCATCATCCACTTCATCTAGTTCGTTTTCCAAAGCTAGAAGCCCTTCTCTTCTTGCACGTTCAGACAAGCGAATGAATAACTGTATTAAGCCAGGAAGTTGATGGTCTCTTTTATGAAAAACTTCTTTTAGAACTTTTGAAGTAAGTTTTATTTGTTCCATCTTAAAGTTGATTAATAATGAAGCAACTAATCCCCCAATTACGACAAATATCGAAGCTATATCGAGAAAAGAAGCCATACCGTCACTGCCACCCTTTGATAGAATGGCCAACATAATCATAATAAACCCTAATGTAATGCCGATTGGTGTTAATATATCTCTTGTTCTCATAATCTCGCTCCCTAAACCCTTTTACTTATTGTTTATATCGGCAATATTCTTATTTTGTTGAGTTTCTCTCAACAATTCGATGTGGTAGTACAACTTTTTTTTCAGTAACTTCCTCTTTATTCATATACTTTGTTAATAGCCTCATTGCTACTGCACCAATATCATACATAGGTTGTACAATTGTTGATAATGTAGGCCGAACCATTGTTGCTAACCTTGTATTGTCGAAGCCAAACACCTCAAGATCGTCCGGAACCTTATAACCATTATCCTGTGCACCATGGATAACACCAAGTGCCATCTCGTCCGAAGCTACAAATACAGCAGTTGGTTTTTCATCCATTGAAAGTAACTGAGAAACTGCATTCATCCCGGAATCATATGTGTAATCACCTTTTATTATATAGTTCTCATTGATTATAGTAGGAGTTTCATCCAGTGCCCGTTTATAGCCCTTAAATTTAAGTTCGTTAATTACAGTATCGTCCTGACCGGAAATAAATGCTGGATTGTGATTACCCTGATCGAGTAAAAACTTGGTTGCTTCATAAGCTGCTTCCTCATAGTCAATATTTACTGATGAAATTGTTTCCGATCCATCATAAGTTGCTGCCAAAACCACTGGCACAGATGCGCTAGAAAACTGTTCTATGTGTTCATTTGTAATATTACCACCCATAAATAATATTCCATCTACTTGTTTTTCTAACATTGTATTGATTAGTTGTAATTCCTTATCTTTATTTTGATCTGAGTTTGTTAAAATAATATTATACTTGTACATGGTTGCTATATCTTCAATACCCCTTGCTAACTCTGCAAAAAAGATACTTGATATATCAGGAATAATTGCTCCGACTGTAGTAGTTTTTTTACTTGCTAAACCACGCGCAACAGCATTTGGACGGTAACCTAATTGTTCAATTGTTGCCAAAACTTTTTTGCGTGTTACAGGTTTTACGTTCGGATTCCCATTTACAACACGGGAAACGGTTGCCATGGATACATTTGCTTCTCTTGCTACATCGTATATTGTTACATTCATCCTTCTTACCTCCCAATATATTAACCAAATCGTCCTCTTTTTCATTTATCATACTCTACCAAGGAAAAAATTACAAAAAAAACGCAAGAACACAAGCCTCCCTTATAGATTAGTCGTAACTTCATAATAAGAACAAAAGCTAGAAGCGCCAGTTTAGCGACGTATGTGCTGCGCCCGCGCATCGCGGGTGGGGCGACGTTGCCGCCGAAAGCGGCGAAGTTAGTCGATCTTCCTTAAAGGAAACATGCCCCTTCATAGGGGTATGCTGATGTTGGGCGCAATGTCCGTTTTTAGTCGGCCTTCCTTCGTTAAGCGAATCGATGTTGACTTATCGCAAGGAGGATCAGAAAGCCCAATATTCGCTGGGCACTGGAGCTGGACGTGGCTTAAATAGTTACTATTTATCCACAGGCTTATAATTTCCTAAGCAATAAGAAAAGGCTGGAACAACCCAAGGGATGTACAGCCTTATCAATTACTTAATAACGATTTACTTTAGCTAGTTCGTTCATAAAATTATCGAACATTGGAATATCCATTTGTTGAGCTGAATCTGATAGTGCAACTGCTGGGTCAGGATGTACTTCAGCCATAATACCATCAGCCCCAATTGCAAGTGCCGCCTTAGCTGTTGGGAGTAATAAATCCCTTCTCCCAGTGGAGTGTGTTACATCAACCATTACCGGTAAATGTGTTTCCTGCTTTAAAATAGGTACTGCCGAAATATCTAATGTATTTCTTGTTGCTTTTTCATACGTTCTTATGCCACGTTCACATAAAATAATATTACCGTTTCCTCTAGATATAATATATTCAGCAGCATTAATGAATTCATCAATAGTCGCTGATAAACCACGCTTAAGTAATACAGGTTTATTTATATCTCCAGCTGCTTTTAGTAATTCAAAATTTTGCATATTCCGAGCGCCAATTTGTATCACATCGATGTAATCTATTGCTTCCTCTATATGTGCTGGATTTACAATTTCACTAACTACTGCTAAATCATACTCATCAGCAACTCGCTTTAATATCTTTAAACCTTCCAACCCTAATCCTTGAAAATCATATGGTGAAGTTCTTGGTTTAAATGCTCCTCCACGTAAAAGTTTTAGACCTTTATGTTTAATAGCTTCAGCAACTTGTGCTACCTGTTCATAACTTTCAACTGCACATGGACCAATCACATAATTCAGTTTTCCATTACCTATTTGTTCACCTTTTATGTTTATAATCGTATCATTAGGTTTTTTCTTTCTTGATACGAGTAATGCTTTGCGATGGTCATCCTCTTGTAGTTCTAAGCTTGCTTTAAAAATTTCTTTAAATATATGTTCAATGGTAGATTTTTCAAACGGCCCATCATTTTTTTCGGTAATTTTATTTAGCATATCCCGTTCGCGTACAGGATCAAAACGCTTCATACTTTGCTTATGCTTAATCTTACCTATTTCCTGAACAAGCATTGCACGACGGTTTACTAATTCTAGTAAATCCATGTTTACCTCGTCAAGTTGTTGTCTGAGATTATCCATTTCGTTATGACTCATAATAAAAGCCCCCTGAACTCTATTGATTTACATCATACTCCCTGTAAAGCATATACTTTCACATTAAAGTATGATACATTTTTTAATAATTGGAAACAATTATAGCGAAAATTGTATTCTCTGTCACTATTTAGTTTACTGCTTGAGGATATTCTTTCTTAACTTTTCATGAAAGGAATAATTTGTTATGGATGAACGCATTTTTGCACTTGATATTGGTACAAGATCTGTTACCGGCATTTTATTAGAAAAACAGAATAATACATTTTCAGTTATTGATTATTTTACGAAAGAACATAAAGAACGATCCATGCGTGATGGTCAAATACATAATGTAATTGAAGTTGCGAATGTAATTAAAGAAGTAAAAGATACATTAGAGCAATCAAACGGCATTTTAACTAACGTATGTGTAGCTGCTGCAGGTAGATCACTGAAAACAGTTCAATCCAGGGCAACTATTAGTCTGAACCAGCAACCAATCACAGAAAATGAAACCATTAAACATTTAGAATTAAGTGCTGTTCAAGCTGCTCAAATAAACTTAGCAACTCAAGAAAAAGAAAATGACTATACAAATTATTATTGTGTAGGATATTCCGTTCTGCATTATACCCTTGACGGTGAACAAATTGGTTCACTTATTGATCAAAGTGGTGATCAAGCAGCTGTAGAAATTATAGCAACTTTTTTACCTAAAATAGTAGTCGAATCCTTATTAGCTGCACTAAATCGTGCTGGTCTTGAAATGGATGCTTTAACGTTAGAGCCCATTGCGGCAATTGATGTACTTATTCCTGAATCCATGCGAAGGCTGAATGTCGCATTAGTAGATATTGGAGCGGGAACAAGTGATATTGCCATCACCGATAAAGGAACAGTAGTTGCCTACGGAATGGTGCCAATTGCTGGTGATGAGATAACTGAAGCTATCAGTGATCAATACTTACTAGATTTCCCTACGGCAGAGAATACCAAACGAAATATCGTCAATGAAGGTAATTCTACTGTGAAAGACATTTTAGGATTTAAAACAACTATTTCTTACGAGATGTTAGTATCTGATATTACGGAAAATGTGGAAAGACTAGCAGACGCAATAACAGAAGAGATTTTACAACTTAATTCAAAACCCCCAAAGGCGATTATGCTTGTTGGTGGTGGAAGCCTTACACCTGAAATAACTACCGTTCTAGCAAAGAAATTGCAACTACCAGCAAACAGAGTTGCAGTAAGAGATATTAGCGCAATACAAAACCTTTCAAAAACAGAACAGCTCCAACCAGGTCCAGAATCCGTAACACCTATAGGAATTGCAATTGCTGCAAAAGAAAACCCTGTTCATTATGTAAGTGTGTCAGTCAACAACAAAGCGATTCGCATGTTCGAGATGAAGCAGCTTACGATAGGTGATTGTCTCGTCCAAGCTGGTATTGATGTCAAAAAGCTTTATGGTAAGCCTGGGATTGCATCTATCGTCTTGGTAAATGGAAAAGAAATTACGCTTCCTGGAGAACTTGGTGGCGCTCCAGCTATTCTTCTGAATGATAAAACAGCATCTGTAGAAGATGTAATAGAAAATAGTGACAAACTACTAATTAATAAAGGAAATGATGGTAGCTCACCGAAAGTTACACTTGAACAACTAATGGGAGAAGTACCTTCATATAGCTTATATTTTAATAAAAAGACATATGAAATAAAAACGTCCTTTTACGTTAACGGCAAATTACAACCAAGCGATTATATAGTTCAGGATAAGGACGAGATAGTTTTAAAGCAACACAAAACAGTCAGCGATTTTTTGGAATATGCTAGTACAGATACATTACTACGGACAAATCCATTCCTCGTTTATGTTGATAACAAAGAAGTTACATTGGAAAATGGTGAGTCACATATATACGTAAATAATAAAAAATCAGATATCAATAAGGTCTTAAAAGAAAACGATCATATTACAATAACAACTGCAGTAGATCCAGTTGTACAAGATCTATTGGTACAATTAGATAAAGAATATTACTACAAGGTCCAGATTTCTTTTAATGGAGAGCCTATTACCATGTATAAGCAGCAATTAACTATTACTAAAAACCAACTTGAGTTAAAAATAAATACCCCGTTAGAAGCAAACGATCATTTGAAAATAGCCAAACGTACACACGAACCGTTTATTTTTCAAGATGTTTTTCGTTATGTGGATATCGATTTATCAAATGTGAAAGGAAACTTTGAACTTTATAAAAATAAACAACCTACAACTTTTTTTGAAGAAGTACAACATGGTGATGAATTGGAAATTAAATGGAACGGCTAAATTAATGTTCGGAGTGGTCTTGGCTTAAGACTATAACCAAACATACTCGGTTTTACAATAATATTTGTATACAAATAAAAACAATAGGCTATTGGCTTTTGAGTTCAATACCTATTGTTTTTATTTTTTTATTATATAACTAACTAATTCTGCTTTACTTCTTCTGCTGCTTCTTCGATAGCATCAGCAACATCTTCCGCAGCTTCTAACGCTTCATCTTCTTTTGTCCGTTTTTCATTTAGCTTATTTTGTACAGTTTTTGTTAGGTCTTGTGTTTTTTGAGATACGTTTTTTGACAGTTCAGATGTTGTATCAACAGCTCTTTCCTTAAACTCTGACCCTTTTTCATATGCTCTGTCTCTAAATTCCGATCCTTTTTCATATGCCTTACCCTTAAGTTCAGTGCCTTTTTCATATGCAATATCTTTCCAGTCAGTTGCACGATCTCTGGCTTCAGTAGCACCTTGATTAATATCTCCTCTTAATTCTTTACCTGACTTAGGTGCGAATAACAACGCTACTGATGCACCAACGAATCCACCAATTAATGTTCCTATCATAAAGTCTTTACTATTAATATTGTCTCCCATTCGAATTCCTCCTCAAAGTTTACTTATTATATTTTTTCTTTTTCCACAGATCCATCATTGCAGCTCCCCACTTAACTGCTTGTGAAGCCTTGTCTTGATTTTGAGATGCTGATTGGGTAATTGAAGTTGAAATACGATTCAATGATTGATTAAATTCTTTAACCGTTTCACCTATACCCTTTGCACCATCAAAAACTCCATTTAATTTAGATGACTTTTCGTTAATGTCATCAGCTAACTGATTTGTTTTGTTTAATAACTCAGTTGTCTCAGTTGTAATCCCCTGCATTTGTTTTTCCAATCCTTCTAGCGTGTCTGCTACATTATTCAAAGTTCGCTGTGATGCCTTGAGTGTCCTTGCTAAGTAGATAACTAATACTGCAAAAGCCACTGCAACAATGATTGCAGCAATGTATAATAAGTTCACCATTCGTTTGATTCAGCTCCTTTTATGTTCACATTGTGTATGGTATAGACATCAGTAGTGTATAGGGGAAACGTGGTAACGATGTTTATTTATTACTTTACCCCAATAAGGTTTTCTTAAAACATTGAGCTATTTCTCAAACCAATGCTTAAGTTTATTCAACATTTACCATCTCCATTATTCATTCGACAAAAACATCTTAAATCCTTTTAATTATACAAATTTAGTTCTTCAAACCGTTTACTTTTATTGAAGAATTAAAGTGCAAGCGCCCTTACAGGCTAAGTTCGCCACGTCCTTGAAAAAGAAAAGCACTTTTCTGCGTGCGATGTTACGCTGTCGATCGATGCATTCCTTATCCTGTACGGCGGAACTGGACTTGGCTTACACAGTTAATAAATTATCCACAGGCTTCTAATTTTCTAATTTCTTTCAGAATAAAAAGAGTCTGAATGAATCAGACTCTTTACTATTATTAAGCATTTTTAAGTTTTTTACTAGGTACATATTCAACTCGTTCCTCGTAAGCCTTTTGAAACTTCTGAATATCCCCAGCACCCATAAATATTAAAACGTCTTCTGAATACTGTAGTAATATATCTGTATGATCGATATCAAGCACTGAGCTTTTTGGTATTAAATTTTGTAAATCCTTTATGGTAAGTTTACCATTATCTTCTCTTGCTGAGCCAAATATATCACACAAGTAAACATGATCAGCATGACCTAAACTTTCAGCAAATTCCTGTAAAAATGTTTTAGTCCGTGTATATGTGTGAGGCTGAAATATAGCAACAATTGACTTATCCGGGTATTTTTTTCTCGCTGAGTCAATGGTTGCAGTAATTTCTTTTGGATGGTGTGCATAGTCATCAATTAAGATTTGCTTACCTACATTTTTTTCGGTGAAACGGCGTTTAACACCTTGGAAGGAGTTAAGTTTTTTTATCTCCTCAGCATGCATACCTTCATAATGACATATAGCTATAACCGATAACGCATTCAGGATATTATGATCACCATACATTGGAACAGTAACTGTATCATAATATGTGTTACGAACAAACACGTCAAATTGAGTACCTTCTTTTGTTTCTTTTACATTTTGAGCTTGAAAGTCATTTGAATCGGCAAACCCGTAATACATAACGGGAACTTTTGTTTTAATTTGTTGTAATTGTTCATCGTCACCACACGCAACAATACCTTTTTTTACTCTATCTGCCATCGATTGAAAAGCATCAAAAACATCATTGATGCTCGTAAAATAGTCAGGGTGATCAAAATCAATATTTGTCATGATTGCATAGTCTGGCTCGTAAGCTAGAAAATGACGACGATACTCACAAGCCTCAAACACAAAGTATTTACTATCAACATGGCCCTTACCGGTTCCATCACCAATCAAGTAAGAGATTGGATAGGTTTGATCGAGAACATGTGCAAGCAAGCCTGTTGTAGAAGTCTTTCCATGAGCCCCTGTTATAGCAATACTTGTAAACTGTTTTAACCATTCACCTAAGAATTCATGATATCTATAAAAAGTCAATCCGCGTCTTTTTGCTTCTTTTATTTCTATGTGATCATCAGAAAAAGCATTCCCTGCAATAATGGTGTATTCATCTTTGATGTTATTTTCAGAAAAAGGGAGAATTGGAATGTTGTTCTTCTCTAATGCTTCTTGTGTGAAAAAACGTTTTTCCACATCAGATCCCTGCACTTTTTCTCCAGAGTCATGAAGAATATGCGCAAGTGCACTCATTCCGGTTCCCTTAATACCAATAAAATGGTAAGTTATCATAAAAAAGAACCTCCAAATGTATGTGTAGAAAGGATAAGCTATTTTTTAGTTTAACAGCTATTTAATCATTATAGCAAAACTTTATAAGTAACGAAATAATAAGTTCTTTTAGTTCACATTCCCTTGTTCACTATATGCGACTTTTTCCAGCCGGGGATTGGGTCTATATCTACGACCTTCTTTAGCTTCTGGGGTCCCATTTAGTAATACGTTATCACCTGTGAAGCCTATATTTATTTTCAATAGACTACCTCCCACACCATACATATCTACTGGTACGCCTTGTTCTTCAAAATAACTAATTCTCTCCTTCGTAAAACCACCACTAACAACTATATTGACGTGTGTAAAACCTTCTTCATTTAAAGCTTTTCTTAACGCAAAAACTAGTTCAGGGTTCACACCTCTGGGATCAAATGTGCCCATTAAATGATGATTACGTAAAAAATATTTATCGACTAACGTACGTGAAGTGTCTAAACGAACACCTTTTAATTCCTTCCCGAAAGCATGAGCTACCTTTAGTGAATCTGTTATAACATCATTATTATAATCCACTAATGAGACTAGGTCATCTTCAGGGTACATCTCATGATATGCTTTAGATGCTGCTACTAAATCTCCACGGAACATTTGCACCATTGCATGTGGCATGGTACCCATACCTTTTTTGCCCCACCATTCATTCATGGCGTGTGTAGCTTGTGCAGTTGACCCACCTATAAAGGCAGCATAACCATCTCCCGCTTGTTGCGTAAAATGATCATCACGATCACCCATAAATATTATCGGTTTTTGCTTTCCAGATGATCGAGCAGCTTTTACAACATTATATACATTTGTAGCCACTGATGTTCTTCTAGCTAAAATCCCATCAATTATTCCTTCTAGAAAGCCAAAATGCTGATATGGACCGGAAATGGTCAAAACTGATTCATGAGGACTTATTTTATCGCCATCTTTTAAGGAATGTATTTCTAGTTCTTCCGGATTTTCAGCAAATTTATGTACCAAAGCTATAGCTTCATCAGTTCCACACAATACCGCATTACTCTCTTTTTGGAAAAATTGCATCGTAACATAATTATGTGGTAATTTCTTCTCGGCCATTTCCTTGGTTTTTAAAAAATAAACTGCTGAGAACCAACCTTCTTTTATTCGTTCATCAAACTTGAACGTCTTATTAGTTAGACGATTTATTTTACCCTTAAGTTTTTTTTCAATTTCTTTCATAAATGTTTCTCCTCATAAAATGTAATTTTTCCAGGTTAAGCCGAATACTTCTACAGTTTATCATAGTAAAATAAATGTAACTTAACAAGTATTAAATTAGGTTTAAGCATGATAGATTTCTTCTGCTTGAGCAGGAGTTACTAGTACATCTCTTGGTTTACTTCCGTTTTGTCCTGCAATAATTCCATTAGCTTCCATAGAATCCATTAACCTAGCAGCTCTATTGTAACCTATTTTAAATTGACGTTGTAGCAAGGATGTACTTGCACTATTATGATGAACTACAAATCTAATTGCTTCTTCTAGAAGGTCGTCTACATCCTCTTCATCTGATTCTATTTGCTGTAATAATTGCTCTTGTTCAAATATATAATTCGGTTCAGCCATAGAACGTGCATAATCTGTAATTCTCTCTATTTCCTCATCTGATACAAATGCTCCTTGCAAACGTACATTTTTCCCTGTTCCATTTTCATTAAATAACATATCGCCTTTACCTAACAATTTCTCTGCTCCACTTGTGTCAATGATCGTTCGAGAGTCCACCTGTGATGAAACACTAAATGCAATTCTTGTTGGTATATTGGCTTTGATAAGGCCCGTAATAACATCAACAGAAGGACGCTGTGTAGCTAACAATAAATGGATACCACAAGCCCTGGCCTTTTGGGCAATACGACTAATAGCATCTTCCACATCCTGTGGTGAAACCATCATTAAATCTGCTAATTCGTCAATTACAATTACAACAAACGGCATCTTTTCTTCTTTACGTTGTTGTTTAACCATTTTCTGGTTAAACTTTTCAATATCTCGGACTCCCTCTTTTGCTAATTTATCATAGCGTTCTTCCATCTCTCTTACAGCCCATTTCAGTGCCATTGTTGCAGCCTTTACATCCGTTATTACAGGTGAGAGTAAGTGTGGTATACCATTATAAGGTGCTAACTCCACCATCTTGGGATCTATCAATAAGAATTTAACATCTTCATGGTTAGCTTTATACAATAGGCTTACTAAAATAGTATTAATGCACACACTTTTCCCTGATCCTGTTGCACCAGCTATTAACCCATGGGGCATCTTTTGAATATTTGTTATCAGTGGCTCCCCTTCAATATTTAATCCTAGGCCAATAGTTAATGGAGATGGATTATCTTTAAATGAACTGTTTCCAAATATTTCCTGTAAACCAACCATTTGTGGATTAGGATTAGGAATCTCAATTCCAATCGTATTTTTACCAGGAATTGGTGCCTCAATCCGAATATCTTTTGCAGCCATATTTAGTTTTAAATCGTCACTTAGATTTTTTACCTTGCTAACTTTCACACCCAGTTCTGGTTGGACTTCAAACCTGGTTACAGATGGGCCCTGGGTAGTGTTGACGACGGTGGCCCGCACATTAAAGTGCTTTAACGTTTTTTCTAATAACTCTTGTTGGTTTCTTACCCATAGTTGATCCTGCTCATTGTTAGAAACAGGATCATTTAGTAAATAATATGGAATAGAATGAAGGCCTTCCTCTTTCGAATGGTACTCTTGTTCTTTACTATAAGTTGATCTCACTCTCTCAACTTGTCTTCTCTTATCGTTTGCAGACATCATTACATTGAATGGAACATGATTATTAGTTGAACGCTTTTTCTTTCTTTCTTGACGAGAGCGTCTTTCATTTCGTTTAGTTCGCTTTATTTCTTGATTAGTGGATTGTTCTGGTTTAGCAGCTTCAATAGAATCTTCTTTTAAAATGGATGTTGTACTTTCTTCGTTTTCTTGATTAACTACCTCTTCTTTCATCTCTTCTTTAGGATTCAAATCATTTTGATGAGAGTCTACTTGATTTCGAACAAATGCTGGTTCATTATCAATTTTTTTAGTCTTGTATCTTGGCTGATATCCATAAATCGGTGATGGAACTTCAGTTGGACGAAACGGTGTACTAAAGCCTTCTTTTTTTGTTCCAATGGAAACTTTTTGTGTCTGAGCTGTTTCTTCTCGACTATTCTCTCTTTGCGTTTCATTTGAATCGGTTGATCTTTTCCTTCTTTTTCGCTGGAAAGCTGGTGTATCACTAGTGTTTCCTGGTTCCTGTTGATCAGGAATAACTGGAAAACGAAACGTATTTTTATTAGGATATTGGTATGTCACTTTTGACCGTATTTCATTGTCCAGTTTGGTCGATTGCTGATTATGTATCGGCTCATCTTTTTCCGTATCAAATAATTCTTTTATTTTCTTTACCCACTGATTCCACATATATTCACTCATTCCTTACTTATGAATAATCCTTATTACTATTCTATCAGTTTTCATAAAGGTTTGTAGAGAAAAAAGTAAAAACAACCTATGTCTAGTATTTGACCTAGGTTGCTTCTAGTTTAAAATTCAAAATTACTTCCGACTCTATAATGATTGTCTAATACATAGATACCTTTTTCCTTTGGTGCATTCGGTAATCCAAGCTCTTTTTGAGAGCATATCATACCATTCGATGGAACCCCACGTAGTTCTGTCGGTTTGATTTTTAATCCACTTGGCATTGTAGCACCAACTTTTGCTACTACAACTTTCTGATCTTGTGCAACATTTGGTGCACCACAAACAATCTGTAGCGTTTCATCACCGACATCGACCTGGCAAACGCTTAGTTTATCCGCATTTTCATGTTGGCTTTTATCTTTTACATAACCGATTACAAATTTAGGACTTAGATCAAAATCGAGTGGATCACTTACGTTATTATTTTGAAACAACTGTTTTAATTGGTTCACCAATGATTCTGTCATTGGTATTTTCCCTGTATCATCTATATTAAAATAAGTTGATGCATGGAAAATGTTATAACCAAGAATAGTACCTTTACTATCCGTTATTTTTGTAATATCTCCACTATTTTCATGGTGTACATCATAACGGTTCCCTTCTTCTAATGGGATTATTAAAACGTCTCCTACACCTTTAGGATTATAAAACACATCCATTTAAATCATCCTTTACTTTTTCTTTTCTGGTCGATTTTTTGCAAGAATAAATACGGGGTCCAGTTTTTTATCTTCGTAAATAAATGGAAGTGATGTGATTGGAATCCTTCCCTCAGCAAAAAACTTCATAGTCATCTGTGCTAATATATCATATCCTGCTTTGTTTTGGATATCGGCAATAATCAAAACATCTTGATGTGGAACAGCAACTGCTAATTCCCCTGTGCTATTAGCTTTCATTTCCTCTAAAAAAGCTTCATTTAATATTCGACTAGCATCATAACCATCTTGTTTAGCTACAAAGTAAAAATCATTATCCGCTACTGTATCTTTTTTATAATCATTTGCTAAAGATCGGATGTTAAAAGTAGCAATTTCATCAATTCGATCAGTTGACCATCCTTCATTTTCAAGCATTAATTCATCGATTAACCGATAAGACTTTCCTAAATCCAGTGCATAATAGATACGTGTTTCTGCCGTATGTTCTTTACATACTAATGCTGTTCCTGTGTTCGTTTCAGTAGCGAACGATGTAGCACGGATAACTGGAAATATATTTTTTTCCATACCTGTTAATTCATGCTCTTCATTCATAATTCGCAATGCCTCTGTTACATGATCTACTAGTTCCTCAATTGCTTGGTCACCACGTTGATTATATTTCGAAACTACATTTGGTAAGGTGATGGTAATTCCTTGCTTAGATGCTTCCCATTCGACACGAAACGTATCTTTATCTCTTTTATACGAGGTTCTGTATGCGGGATTTGAAAGACGTTCCTCAAGTATCTGTTTCATTTTTAAACTAGTCATTTTCATGATTACTTTGGTATACCCTCCATAAATTCAATAATTTCTTCTTTTGATTTACGGTTCTTGCTAACGAACCGATCTACTTCTTTTCCATTTTTAAATACAATAAAACTAGGAATACCAAAAACATCATATTCCTGGCACAGGTCAATAAACTGATCGCGATCTATTAATACAAATGTGAATTCACTGTATTGTTCTTCTATTTCAGGTAAAATAGGTTCTATAATACGACAATCTGGGCACCAGTCTGCTGAAAATAAAGTTACCACTTTTTCTTTTTCTATTATATCTTGTAATTGTTCTATTGATTCTAATGTTTGCATAAATATCATCCTCCAATATTATCATATCTTTGTTTTTGTTTAGATTCAATTAACATGAACTATGAACAGAAGCATAAACAGGTGGCGTAGTGTGGATTCCTTTACCACACGGAGTCGAACTGTTTATGTCTCGAGTATTTAGGCACTGGTTGATGAAAACACTACGTCCTTCCAAAAAAAGCGTTTTTCTGCGTGCGATGTTTCACTGTCGATGCATTCCTTGTCCCATACGTCGGAGCAGGTCGTGGCTTACACAGTTATTAATATTCGAGATTTCACATTTTATAGTTTTCTATACCAACAAAAAGACCCTCCGATTTGGACAGTCTTTATAAACAAAAGTACTATTTTTTTTCTGATTCCGCAATGGATCGAGCAATTTTCATCAACTCTGGTGCTTCATTGTCTAGATCCCCTAATGTTGTGTATGTCGTAATTTTAACTCCTCCGACACCTATTTGAATCTCATAGTCTTCATCATCCCCAGGGACAACTCGTATATAGCCGAACTTTTCCCCGTCTTTAAAAGATTCATACAATACTGATTTATCATTTTTAGCACTATTATAGTGTAATTCACTTAAAGGGCTCTCTAAATTATTATAAAAGACAATATATGTTTGGTCTCCATCTTCTAAAATTACATTAAACACATCTTCTTCTACCACTTCTAAGTCATTAGGTAAATAAAATGAGAAAGAGTCGATCTCATGATTTGCTTCAATAGTTTCTTCATCTTCAAATGTATTCATAGCAGCTTCTTTAGTATCCTGTAAAACATCTTCCTCAGTCTGAGGGCTACATCCAACAATAAAAAGCAGAATAAATGCTACCGATGCCATACTTGTTATATAGTTCAATAGGAACCCCCCTGAATTTATAGTACTTTATACCCTCTTTTCATAATACTATTTTTTTAATAAAATACAAGTTTATAAGTAGAATGCTTTATAAAAGCAAGGATTGTGTATATTATAGAATTAGATAAAAAGTAATATTTTGGAGGGGTTTTTATGGAATTAACAGTTTATTTAGCTGGACAGATTCACGATGATTGGCGTGAGCAGGTAAAGAAAAAGGCTGGAGACAAAAATCTTCCCTTAACCTTTGTTGCACCTCAAACAAATCATGAGCGCTCAGACAATGTTGGGGAAGATATTTTAGGTGAACAACCTGGAAACTATTATAAAGATGATGCAGCATCAAGTATCAATAACTTTAGGACACAGGTATTGCTACAAAAATCAGATGTAGTAATTGTATTATTTGGTGAGCAATACAAACAATGGAATACCGCAATGGATGCAAGTACGGCGATTTCGTTAAATAAACCTACAATTATTGTAAGACCAAAATCATTAATTCATCCACTAAAGGAATTATCCAATAAAGCCAATGTTACGGTTGATACTATAGATCAAGCATTAGACGTCTTAAGTTATATATATGAGTAAGAAAAAGCAGCGGAGATAATTCCGCTGCTTCTCTTATGTAAAGTATTCCCATTGGCCTCTTAATAATTTTACAACATGAGTAAACATTTCCTGTCTGGAAACAAAGTCACTTGTAAAGATACCAATTGCTCCTTCATTTTTACGTACACCTTGTTTGTTTGCATATCTATCCATGACATCACCCAGCTCATACCCTTGTTTTAATTGATCATCAATTTCCTGAGGGAGTGCTATCCGGGCACCACTTGCAGTTATAATCTGATTATCCTTTGTTACAATGGCGCCCCAGTTACATAAAAATAATTGCTCCTCTACATACATGACACCACCTTCAAGTCCGACTCCGATAGCATCTGGGGTCTTTTCTAAACTGTGTGTTGCCCGGTTAATCGCACCTTTTCTAGTTTCCTCATCAGAAAATGGTTGTGCATTAACGTCAGAAGGAACGTCAACTGAAATAACTTCATTTCCTGGAAATATATTTTCTACTGCTTGAATTTTTGTTGGATTTTTTGAACCGATAATCAGTTTCATACAAATTCCTCACGTTTCTTTTTGTTTGATTGGGGAAAACTCTCCCTGCAACAACGCTAAACTGCTACCACAATAATGGTAACAGTCATACAAATTAACTAGATTTACGGATACTATCTACTGTACTTTGATCAGTTGATTTAACAAGATTTACGATTAATTCTTTTGCAGCTTGGTAATCATCAACATGAATCATCGATGCAGCTGTATGAATATAACGAGAACAAATACCGACTACAGCAGATGGTACACCGTCATTTGAAATATGTACTCGCCCTGCATCTGTTCCGCCTTGTGAGATAAAGTATTGGTAAGGAATTTTATTGGATTCAGCAGTATCTAAGACGAAATCCTTCATTCCACGATGAGTAATCATGGTTCGATCAAAGATTCGTAGTAATGCTCCCTTACCAAGTTGTCCAAATTCCTTTTCATCACCAGACATATCATTAGCTGGAGATGCATCCAGTGCAAAGAAAATATCAGGTTGGATCATATTTGCTGCTACTTGTGCACCACGTAAACCAACTTCTTCCTGAACTGTCGCACCTGAAAACAGTTGATTTGGTATCGTCTCATTTTGAAGTTCCTTTAATAGTTCAATCGAAAGCCCACACCCATAACGGTTATCCCAAGCTTTAGCAAGTATTTTCTTATCATTAGCCATTGGAGTGAATGGACATATAGGTACTACTGGATGTCCTGGTTTTACACCAATCTTTTCTACATCTTTCTTATCATCGGCACCAATATCAATTAACATATTTTTAATTTCCATTGGTTTCTTACGTTGTTCTTCTGTTAAATTATGTGGTGGAATAGAACCAATAACCCCTGTAACTGGACCATTATCAGTCATAACTTGAACACGCTGTGCAAGTAATACTTGGCTCCACCAACCACCTAATGGTTGAAAGCGAATCATTCCATTATCTGTTATTTGGGTAACCATGAACCCAACTTCGTCCATGTGCCCTGCTACCATAACCTTTGGTCCATTCCCCTGTTTAACACCAAATACTCCGCCCAGATTATCTTGGATCACTTCATCCGAGTATTTTGATAGCTCATCTTTCATAAAAGCTCTAACCAAATGTTCATTTCCTGGGGCACCTTGTAGTTCTGTTAATGTTTTGAATAAATCCATCGTGTCTTGCTTCATATGTATTCCTCCATCCCAAATCTGTGTTCTTTACCTATTATAACGGAAACTATTACGCCTTTTCCACTCTTCACCATTTTCTATGTTTTTCATTTTCGATTATTTTAGGTATACTAATAATTAAGGTGAAGTACTGAAATTAATACTAAATTTTAGCTAGAGGTGGAATAAGATGAGTGTAAAAAGAGCGGTTCTTGCTGCCGGTTTAGGGGTAGCAGTCGGGTACTTAGCTAAACAGCAAATTGATCAGTATCAAAAAGTGACACCAGAGAAGGCATTAAAAAATGCAAAAGAAACGTTTAAAAAGCAAGGTCCTATAAGTGGTTCTTGGATTTATATGAAACCCGAGGACATAGAAAAAGATGGTCTTTACTATACTGCTTATCGTGGTGGTGTAACACGAAATGTTGACGGTGAAAATAAGCAATACGAATTTCATGTTGATGTGGAAACTGGAGCTGTCATTAGTTCAGTTCAAACAGCCTGAATTAAAAATAGCTACTCTTATGGAGTAGCTATTTTTAATGCTAATACAACTTGAACTTACTTATACTCATATCGCTTTCGCTCTATCGAATCGATTCTCTTTCCTGTCTCATCATATTTAATTGCTCTAAGATAAGCATCATGATAAAACGTATACCATGCCTGTTTTTTATAACCAATATCCATCCATTTTTCCTTTTGATGAACAGATGACACGGGATAATCGTCATAAGCTAATGCCCATAGTTTGTTTTGATGTGCATGTGTTGGCATAATATCAGCCATATGGATAAAGCAGTCTTGAGCATCTTCAAAAACAAGAATACAATGACCATCACTATGACCGCTTGTGTGAATCATTTTTAAACCATCGACAATTTCCAATTCATTTTCAAATGTTTGAACCTGACCCACAATAGGTTCCCAATTTATTTTCCAATATGTATTTGCAGAACGAATATTAGGATTTCTCATTTCATCCCATTCAACTGCTGAAGTATAAATAGTAGCATTCATAAATACTGGTTCATATGTATCACCAACAGGCTTTGTTAATCCACATGCATGATCAAAGTGTAAGTGTGTCATTAATACTGCATCTATATCTTCTAAGGATAGCCCTAGTTGAGATAAAGATTTTTCTACTGACGATTCTTCCAACACACCAAAATTACGTAACTGCTTTTCAGTCAATTTCTCATTCCCCATACCAGAGTCAATGATAAAGTTCTTTCCATCAATTTGTAAGAGAATTGGATCCGTTCGTAATTCTATTTGGTTTTTTTCATTATGGGGATATTTCTTTGACCATAATGCTTTTGGTACGACCCCAAACATGGCACCCCCGTCCAAAAAATTAACCCCACCATTTAACCATGTTAATGTTGCGCGTCCAACTTGAAGTGTTTCCATTATTACATCCTCCCTTTGTATAGTACAAGTGTAGCTAATGGAAAGAATTCGTGCAAGAACAAAAGCGAAAGCGCCCGTTTAGCGACGTATGGGCTGGACTTATCCGCATGAGATAAAGGAAACACGAAGAGTGGTAGCGAATCGATGTTGACTTATCGTAAGGAGGATCAGGAAGCCCACTAGTCGCTGGGCGCTGGAGCTGGACGTGGCTTAAGCAGTAAATAAATTATCCACAGGCTCCTAATTTTATAATTTCCTAGACAAGAACAAAAGCGAAAGCGCCTTGAAAGACACGACAAGCATATCGCGTAGTGTGGATGCTTTTACCCAAGTCGAACTGCTTATGTCCCCGAGTGTCTAGGCGCTAGAGCTGGACATGGCCGATTCTGTAGATAAATGTACAAAACTTTCAAGTTTTATACTCCCTCTATATACTTTCTTTACTTTTAAAAAAGAACCCAGTAAAGTGGATTCTTTTAAGTGACAGATGAAGAAACTTTCTAAAATGTTACGCGACTGCGATAAATACGCTGCCCTTTTGCAGAAAACTTTTCCTCATACTCCGTCATAATGTTTTCTGGATCATGTAGTTTATGCAGATCCAGGTTAACTTCTTCAAAATTCATACCAAACTTAGAAAAACTAACTAACGAATATTCAAAAAGTCCCTGATTATCCGTTTTAAAAATTAGTTCCCCATTGGTCATTAATACATTTTTATATTGTTCTAGAAATGTATGGTAAGTTAATCTTCTTTTCTCATGTCGATTTTTTGGCCACGGATCTGAAAAATTCAAATAAATAGTTGCTATTTCATGTTCGGCAAAAAATTCCCGTAAATCATTTGCATCTTCATTCAATAATATAATATTTTTCTGTCCTGATTCGATAACTTTTTGGGCTGCATTAACTACAATGCTTTTTACAACCTCTATCCCAATAAAGTTGATATTTGGAAATTGTTCTGCCATACCGGTAATAAATTGACCTTTACCTGTACCGATTTCTACATGTATAGGATTTGAGTTCCCAAATAGTTCTTTCCATTTTCCTTTTTGTAAATTCGATTCTGGTATTACGATGTGGCTGTTTTCTTTGAGAAAGTCATCAGCCCACGGTTTATGGCGTTGACGCATGAAATTATACCTCACTTTATTTTTAAATCACTAATTCCCTACAGCATAGAATATATAAAATCTGTCAACACTATGCTAGGAGGTGAAATTTAATGACATTAACTGTTAATAATCAACTTATGTTACTACATGATATTTTAAGTGAACAAACAGAAGATTGCTATGGTAACATATCTGAATATCAGCAGATAAAACGATTGATTCAATCGATGATTTCTAAAAATAGCATTACGGATGAACAACTTCTACAATTATTGCCTGAAATCTATAATTATGGACGACAAGGTGAGATTGTTCAAAACCTTGAAGAACACATTACGACCAATAAACATAATATCGAAAATTGGATACATGCAATTCAACAAACAGATGTAGAATTATAATTTTACATGTTTGTTATATACTCTCGCAAGTCGTCTAATCTATTCATTGCCTTTGTATTCTCGTTGCGTTCACTATGCCAACTTAAATATTGAAGTGTATTTAGAATCAGGTACCAGTACATTCTTTGCATTAACTGTTTATTGTTGGTTACACCGTATTTTTGTAACCAACTATTCCATTTTTCCTTTGGAACATACCATTTTAACAACATCCCGAAATCCATCATAGGATCGGCAATCATTGCATTATCCCAATCAACTAAATAAAGATGTCCTTGTTTCGTAACTAATAAGTTGTTATGATTCAGATCGCAATGACAGACTACCTGTTTTTGATTTCGTGTAACGGGTAATAGTTCCTCTAAGAGTTGCAATGCCACTTGAATTTCACTGTACTTTGACGTTAACCCATTCACTTGCAATCTTTCTTTTATATACCCAAGGCTATCGTCTGATGTGACAGGTTTTTTTCCCATACGCATAAGCATATGCAATAATTCAGAGGAATGATGTATTTTATATAACAAATCAGCAACCTGTTGATGCTGCATCTCTTCTGGTTTTAATTCTCTTCCTTCTAACCATTCTTGTGCAGTAATGACATCCCCGTTTTCCAAACGTTTCGTCCACATCAGTTTAGGAACGATACCTTCTGCAGATAATACTGCTAAAAAAGGTGATGAATTACGCTTAATAAATAATCTTCTTTTTTTATTATCTGCTACATAGGCGTCTCCAGTTAGCCCACCAGCAGGGGTGATCGTCCATTCTTTACCGATTGCTTGTTTAAGCCAATTCAATTTATATTCCTCAAATCTTTCCTAAATTAGGCATCTAACCATTAATTTTAAAGTGATGAAACAAAAATTACAAACATGAGAATAGGTTACCGAAAATCACCAACTATTTCAAGGTGTTTGTACGTTAAATTTACCATTAACAAGTATTGGATCGGATGTTTTACTTATTTGACTAGTTCTGCATGTATTTGTTTGACCATCAACCTGATACCATAATGTATCATTTGAATGAATAGTTAGAGTACTTGTAGTAAACAATTCAACCTCTTTAAAGTTAATATGCTTACCGACAAACACTGTTAAAAAGAACCCTAAAACCTTCCATTTTGAAATTCCTCGTATAATCAATACTGGAAACTCATTTGGTTGGATAGTGGCGTCTGGTATTATTTTCATACCGCCACCATAAAATGGATGGTTTGTCAGGGTCACCATCCAACAATCATGTATGATGCATTTTTCTCCCTCTCTCTCCATGCCTAAAGAAAATGGCTTAAAATGCATTAATACGTAAATTAGTGCGATAACATAGCTGATTTTTCCTAGTCCCAACCTATTGAGAACTTTTTTATAATTAGATTCATTTGCATGCCTTGCAATCTCAGCATCAAACCCAAAACCCATACTATTAACAAAAAGCCGGTCTTTATCATTGTCCATTTGATAAGTGCCACACCAATATGGGATTTGTAGTTGTTCTGTAATAATTTGCCTGAATATATACATAGGAGAACCTTTAATCGAACATCCTCTAGCAAAGTCATTTCCAGAACCGCCTGGTATAAAGGAAACAGGGAGTCGATTGCAAAGACCATTAATCACTTCATGAAGTGTTCCATCTCCACCAATGACAATTACACAATTTATATGATGATAGCTGGATTTAATAATGTCTATAGCTATTTCTTCAGCTTGTCCTTCGTAACTTGTATAAAAATAAGTGCTATTTATGGTAGAAAATAGTACGCTTTTTTTAATTTTAGAAAATATTCGTCTGGCTCGTCCATATCCAGCGGTTGGATTTATAATAAATATATACATTTACACTTCCTCATCATCAAGTGAGAAAATACTTGTATCCTCTTCCCATTCCGGACGTTTTACAGCAGTTGTTTGACAATTTTTAAGCAGTATTTCTGCTGCCTTCAATTGCCTGTTTTTTAACGGTGCAACTAGAGTTCTTTTCTCCTGAAACCATTTTTCATATGATTGTTTACCAAAAATTTTGGTTTTGTAAGGCTCAGAACTATAAATAATATGATTTGTTCGAGATAAGATGACTTTCGTTATTGGAAACTCTATATTATTTGCATGTAAAAGACTCTTCACAATTTGTTCTGTTCGTTTTAAAGCGATCATTGGGCTTAACATGTTTGTTTGTTTACTGTCTTTTTCTACTTCCCATGTTCGTTCGTCTCCGGCTTTAAACGTCGTATGTGGATGTGACTCTACTAGTTGGATAATTTCTATACCAATCGGACTAATTAAAATAACTTCACCATCAACTGGTGCCTTTTTTATATTAAAAATAGGATAGTACATGAGTAAGTATGTATCTGGAAATCGTTGTAAAAAATATTTCAACGTATCATTTTGGTAATAACTACTATTAAAAAATGATACGTCTGTTACCGTTGAAGATGCCCATTTTAATTGAAAGGGAAAGAGTTTGTTTAGAAAGTACTGCTTTAACTCCTCTTCTGTCTTAGGAAGAGAGTTTTCTTTTATAGGTTCTTCTTCCTTTAATTCTTTTCTTTTCATGAATGATTTCCACTTTGAAAGATAACTTGGCTTTTCCTGTTCTTCTTCTGTTTGATTCCCTTCAGGATGACTCCAAATATAATGAAGCTTTTTCCAGTTATCCTGTTTCAGACGAATAAATTGACTTGGATATCGATAAATATCCCATTCATAACGCGTAATATAGTCCTGCAATTTAATAAGCTGCGTCATTTAATCCCCCTCTTTTAATCTATATTCAGCAATTACTTCATATTTAGGTGAACGTGCCGGAAAGATTTGAAATATAACGACTCTATCGACTGTGAATTGTTGTTTGTCTGAAAATAAATTTTTAGTCGTGTCCAATGAATGATCAGCTACTGAAGAATTCCACTTTTTCGCAAGGGTAATATGCGGACGATATGCTCTTCTTTCTGGTTGAAAACCGTGCTCTGAGGCAATATTTTCTACAAGTTTTTGCAACGTATTAATTGATTCATTTTTGCTAACTCCAGCCCATAAAACTCGTGGTTTTTCTGGATTCCCGAATGCCCCAACTTTTTCTACATCAACAGAAAATGTTTCTATATCTTCTACTGCATATAGTGCTTCTTTTAATTTTGTAAGACGCACTCCTTCAACTGGCCCTAAAAACTTTAGTGTGATGTGTAAATCCATTTCATGTGTCCATTGTTTATAAGGTAGCAATTCTTGTAAGTCAGATTGCCAACTTTTTAACATACCTCTCAATGATGAATCAATTGGAATAGCAATAAAAAAATGAGCTATATTTGTCATAAATAGTCCTCACTTTGCCTATACTTTTTATCGTACAAAACAGCGAATAAATGAATAGTTTGAATAAATTATAAAATTACTACTTTTACAATTTACGATTTCGGTGTAAAATATAAGTAACTACACAGATTCACGAGCCCCACAAGATTAATGAATTCATTAAGGAGTGGTTTTTTGAATCAAACTACATCTCGTATGTTGAACAGAGTTAAAGCTGTATACCTTTATATTAGAGATAATGGTACAGTTTCCACTACTGAAATAGCTGAAGAATTTGATACCACAGATCGAACTATTCAGCGAGATTTAAAAGTCTTACAACATAATGGTTTAGTCGACAGTCCTGTTCGTGGTAGTTGGAAAATCACAAATCGTAAAGTTAAAATATCTTAGAGGTTTTAAATATACAAAAGGCTGACATTAAATATAAAATGTCAGCCCTTTTTTTAATTTTTAAGGGAAAGACAGAAATCTAATTCAGGTTGTGTGAGTTCACGATAAGAACCTACTGGTAAAGAATCATCTAATAACAACTCACCCATACGTATCCTTTTTAAGTATACGACTTTTTTTCCTACTGCTTCAAACATACGCTTTACCTGATGATATTTCCCCTCTGTGATTGTTATTTCGATTTCAGAAACCTCTCCAGTTCTTAAAACCTTAAGATCTGCGGGTTTGGTCTTATATCCATCTCTTAACATTACACCTTGTTTAAAGTAATCAACATCCTTGTCTATAACCTCTCCATTGACCTTGGCATAATACGTTTTACCGACTTTCTTTTTTGGGGAAACCAACTGATGTGCAAGGTCTCCGTCATTTGTAATTAATAAAAGTCCTTCGGTATCCTTGTCGAGTCTCCCCACTGGAAATGGTTTAAACAGCTGTAAGTCTGATGTGAGTAACTCAATTACTGTTTTATCCCAAACATCCTCTGTAGAGGAAATATAGCCAGGTGGCTTATTCATCATGATATAGATATTTTTTTGATAGGTAACAGTAGTATTATTAACTTTAATTAAATCTGTATCGGGATCAACATGTGCACTACTATCTTTAATTACATTTCCATTTAGCGTAACTTGCTTCTTTTTTAATAAAGCTTTAACATCTTTTCTACTGCCGAATCCCGTATTCGCTAACAGCTTGTCAAGGCGCATCGCCTACCTCCTTCTACCTCTTGAATATTCTGTCTAAGACACGTACACGTTCACCTAGAACACGTTCTAATAATGTGGATTTATATCCTAACCATAAATAGACTCCTCCACCTATTCCTACACCCAAAGCCAACAAAATGACTGCTGCTAAGCGCGATTCATGATAGTCAAGAAAGTTTCCTAAACTTCCTCTTGTTATCCAAATTGTTATGCTCATGATAAGAGTGAAGATTCCTATTAATAAAAAGCGCTTGAATGATTGTTTAAAGGAAAAATCTATTGCAGATTTTATGCGCAACAGATTTAATATAACAGCAATTCCAACTGCTAGACCTGTCCCAAATATAGCACCTTTTGCACCAAAGGTATGAATAAGAAATATATTTAATAAAACTTTCACTAGAAAACCTGCTGTTAAACTAACAACAGCAAATCGTTGTTCATTTATTCCTTGTAATATAGCAGCTGACACGGTAAATAGTGCAAACATTAATGCAACAGGAGCATACCAACCTAATAACGGTCCTGTTATATCAATATTATCTAACCCGAATAAGGAACCATAAGCAACATCAGATAATATGGAAAGGCCTACTACAGCAGGAACTACTAGCACAAGTACAATTTGTAATGATTGATTGATCTGTTGATTTAATATTGAATGTTGCTGTTGTGTAAATGTTTTTGTTAACGCGGGTATAATAGCTAATGATAGCCCGGTAGCTACCGTCACTGGGATAATCACCAGTTTATGTCCATAAAAATTAATAACCGCATATGCAATATCTGATATTTCGCTTTCTCCTATGGCTAACATAGCACGATTAAAAGTTAGCATATCAACAAGTTGATACAATGGAGTAGCTATTCCTACTAAAACAAAAGGACCAGCATAACGAAATAATTCAAGAAATAAATCCTTTGTTGGTATATCATATGTGTACTCTTGTTGTTGTACTTGCTTTTCAATATTTGATTTTCTTTTACGCCAGTAAATCCACAGAACCACACAAGAAGCGAGTGCTCCTACAAATGCAGAAAAGGTTGCAAAACTAACTGCAGTAGTTATTGTTCCATTTAATGCCTTCAATATAACGAAGGCGGAACCTAGTAAAAATACAATTCGTACAATCTGTTCAATTACTTGTGAAACAGCAGTTGGCCCCATTGATTCATATCCTTGAAAAAATCCACGGACAATACTCATGGCAGGAATAATAAGTAATGCAAGACTAACCATACGAATTACCGCTGTTACATCTGCAACAGAGTTCTTAAAATCATCGTCTGGAATAACTTGTTGTGCTAATATTTCCGCCCCAAAAAACAGAGTTATAAAGGCTAAGAAACCAGTTACAGACATTAAAGTGATTCCAGCTCGAAACATGCGCATTCCTGTTTCATAGTCACCAAGGGAATTATATTTAGACACAAATTTCGATACCGCAAGTGGTACACCGATCGTGGAAATACTAATTAATATATTATAAGGAGTGTATGCATATGAAAACAATGCACCTCCAGTTTCTCCAACAAGACCATAAAATGGAATAACATATATCATTCCTAAAAATTTAGATAAAAATGTTGCACCTGTAAGCAACATCGTTCCTCTTACTATATTAGACATTATTTCACCTGATTCTATTTATATTACCATCTAGGTTATTTTATCATACTTACGATTAAAGGAGATAACGTTTCTTTTTCAGTTCGTCTTACATACTTTCGAAACAAAGTTTTAAATTATGATATGTAATCAAGCAATAAATTGAGGATCATTCACTTAAAATGGTAAGATACTAACGAAAGGAATGAATGGAATGTCATACGATGTAATTGTTATTGGTGGAGGACCTTCTGGGTTAATGGCCTCAATTGCTGCAGCTGAAAATGGTGCAAAAGCGATGCTCATTGAAAAAGGAAATAAATTAGGAAGAAAACTTGCCATTTCTGGTGGCGGAAGATGTAATGTCACAAACCGACTTCCTCAAGATGAAGTTATTAAACATATACCCGGCAATGGGAAGTTTCTATATAGTGCATTTTCTATATTTAATAATTATGATATTATCGATTATTTTGAAGGAATGGGAGTGGAACTTAAGGAAGAAGATCACGGCAGAATGTTTCCCGTATCAAATTCAGCTAAAACGGTAGTGAATGCATTAATCAATAAGCTGCATGAACTAGAAGTTGATGTTCGAATGAACACTCCTGTGAAAGCTGTCCACTATGAGGATTCCGAGCATACCGTTATTTTAGACGACAATACAAAGATACAAACAAAATCACTTGTAATAGCTGTAGGAGGAAAAGCAGTTCCACATACAGGTTCAACGGGAGATGGGTATGCATGGGCAAAGAAAGCTGGACATACTATTACAGACCTATACCCTACTGAAGTTGCTCTCACTTCAACTGAAAGCTTCATTAAAGATAAAAGCCTCCAGGGCTTATCATTGCGTAATGTAGCCTTAACGGTATTAAATAAGAAGAACAAACCAATTATCACTCATCAAATGGACATGCTTTTTACACACTTTGGCATATCAGGTCCTGCAGTACTAAGGTGCTCTCAATTCGTTGTAAAAGAGTTGAGAAAAGGACAAAATTCCGTTCCTATGGTTATTGATGCATTACCTGAGGAAAAGGAAGATCAGATAATAAATAAAATACTACACTCCATTGAACAAAATCCCAAAAAATTATTTAAAAATTTATTAAAGGGTATTGTTTCCGATCGTTTTTTAACTTATATTTTAAAAATCAATAATGTTTATGACGATCAAAAGGCTGCCAACGTATCTAAAGAGGCCGTTCGTTCAATTGTTCAAAGCATTAAAAATTTCACCTTTGATGTACATGGTTCTTTATCGTTAGACAAAGCCTTTGTAACTGGTGGTGGAGTATCCATAAAGGAAGTTGTTCCAAATACAATGCAATCTAAAATAATGCATGGTTTGTACTTTTGTGGGGAAATCCTGGACATACATGGTTACACTGGAGGTTACAATATTACATCCGCGTTAGTGACAGGTCGTTTAGCTGGTATGAATGCAGCCACTGAAGCCTCATATTCAAACTGGTAGTTGATTCCTAGCATTATTTTTATTCCATGTGTCATCCTAATAAATGCATGGGGGAAATAACTTAAAAGGGTGGATTATCATGCAAAGAAATAACAACATGTGGATACCTTTAATTGCTTCTGTAGGTCTTGGAGCAGCAACGTATTATACCATGACAAAAAATAATCAATCATTTGGCCAAACAATGCAAAAAATGGTTCCGTTTGTTACTCAAATGGGTGGTAACGGTAATCAACAACAGCAACAACTGGGGCAAAATGGATTAAGCTAGCTGAAAAGATAAAGTACAAAAGCGTAAGCGCCCGTTTAGCGACGTATGGGCTGGACTTATCCGCATGAGATAAAGGAAACACGAAGAGCGGAAGCGATTCGATGTTGACTTATCGTAAGGAGGATAAGGAAGCCCACTAGTCGTTGGGCGCTGGAGCTGGACGCGGCTTACACAGCCAATAAATTATCCACAGGATCACAATTTTATAATTTCCTAAGCAAGTACAAAAGCGTGTTATCTAATGGAACACGCTTTTGTACACTTTGCATTATGTTTTCTAAATACACAAAAAAGCTAAGGCGCAATATATGCGTCTTAGCTTTTTTTATTGCCTGGCGGCGTCCTACTCTTGCAGGGGCAATGCCCCAACTACCATCAGCGCTGGAGAGCTTAACTTCTGTGTTCGGTATGGGAACAGGTGTGTCCTCT
>NZ_JBHTKJ010000014.1:0-15943 GCF_042675965.1 Virgibacillus byunsanensis
GAATAAATTCCAAAATTAAACGTTTGATAATCTTTAAATTTTTTTATGCAACGCTAGTGATAATTTCCTAGATAGGAACAAAAGCTCGAAGCGCCCGTTTAGCGACGTATGGGCTGCACCCGCGCATCGCGGGTGGGTCGACGTTGCCGCCGAAAGGGCGAAGTTAGTCGATCTTCCAAATCCGCATGAGATTCACTCTGACTTTCGCCATTATTGGCGATAAGTCAAGTTCATTTAAAAGGAAACATGCCCCTTCATAGGGGTATGCCGACGTTGGGCCGGGAGCCCGCTTTTAGTCGGCCTTCCTAATGCTTAAGCGAATCGATGTTGACTTATCGTAAGGAGGATCAGGAAGCCCACTAGTCGTTGGGCGCTGGATCTGGACGCGGCTTACACAGTCAATAAATTATCCACAGACTTCAAATTCTATAACTTCCTAGACTGTAAATAAGGAATCGGTTGAACCGATCCCTGTTCATCCATATTATTAAATCTATTACCTATCTCCCCGACGCCATTTTTCAAAAATCTTCCGAACATCTGCTTTTAAAGGAATTTTTATCTGAGGCTGTTCCTTCTTATGAATTTCTATATCTTTTTCAATTTCTCTTTCAATATTTTTCAATTCAATATATAGCTCTCTAGCAGATTTTCTTAATGCACCTCGTCCAAAGATAGTCCGTTGTTCTGCATAGTCAGATGTTGCGACATATACTTGGTTTTTTACATTTTTTAGTGTTTTTACGAGTTTTTCAATACACTCATCTGCGGTTTCGTTTTCTTTTGTAAAGATAATTTCTATTTTATGTGATTTATACTTACTTTCAACCCCTCGTACAAAGTAGGCATCGAACACAATAATAACTTGATGGTTTGAATATGCATGGTATTCAGCCATCAGTTCAATTAAGCGATCTCTAGCTTGTCCAATGTCTTTCTTTTTTAATCGCTGAAGCTCTTCCCACGCTCCAATAATGTTATAGCCATCAACCACTAAAACGATCATTACTACTCACCTAATGGATACCTTTTACGATATACTTCATAAAGCAACAGCCCACAAGCTACAGATGCATTTAAGGAAGAAACATGGCCATTCATCGGAAGACTTATTGTCCAATCGCACTTTTGTTTAACTAATCTACTTATCCCTTTACCTTCATTACCGATCACAACTGCTATAGGGATGACGCCATCAAGTGCTCTATAATCCTCCGTACCCTCTGCATCAGTACCAACAACCCATACATTCCGTTCTTTTAGTTCTTCTATTGTATTAGCAATGTTGGTAACTCTTGCAACAGGAATATGTTCTAAAGCACCAGCTGCCGTTTTAGCTACTGTAGCCGTAAGACCTACTGATCGACGCTTGGGAATAATAACACCATGTACACCGGTAGCATCAGCTGTTCGCAAAATAGAACCTAAGTTATGCGGATCCTCAAGTTCATCTAATATGATAAAAAAAGGAGCTTCCTTTCTTTCTTCCGCTCTGTTAAATAAATCATCAAGCATGGCATAATCATAAGACGCAACGTAAGCCACTACACCTTGGTGGTTCCCTTCTGTTACTTGATCAATTTTATGCTTTGGAACTTTTTGTACTACTGTATCAGCTGATTTGGCAAGATGTTGTAATTTCGTTTGTAGGTTTATGTTCAGATGTTCTGAAACCAACACTTTATTGACAGAACGCCCTGATTTTAAAGCTTCTATTACAGGGTTTTTCCCAATAATAATTTCCTGATCCATACTTAATTACTCCGCCCTTCAATAAACGCTATTGCTTCTGATATCAATTCAGCTACACGTTCTTGATTTTTTGAAAGATAATGATAACCAATCAATGCTTCAAACGCAGTACTATATCTGTAAGTTTGAACACTTATGTTCTTTGGAATCGATCCAGATTTAGCATTTCTTCCACGTGCAACCACACGTTGTTCTTCTTTTGTAATAAATTCTGTTCTCAGCCAATTTAGTATAACTGCTGCCTGTGCCTTTCCTGAGACAAAGGTGATCGCCTTTTGATGCAATTGGTTGGGCATAACCTGACCTTTTCGAATGAGATATTCTCTTACATGCAAGTCATAAACCGCATCACCCATGTAAGCAAGAGCGAGACTTTTTAATTGTTTAACATCTTCCATTATTAGCCTCTTTTCCACCTTGTTCCTTGCGGGGTGTCCTCTAGTAATATGTTTTTCTCTTTTAATTCATCTCGTATTTCATCTGCACGGTTAAAATCACGATTTTTCCGAGCATCAATTCGTTCCTGAATCAACGTTTCAATTTCCTCATCCAACAATTCTTTTTCGTTTTGCAATTCTATACCAAGCACACCGAGTAAATCTAGAATCGTTTGTTGGAAAGATTCGATTACTTTGGTTGAAGTTTGCTTTGACTGCAGATATAAGTTGGCTTCCTTTGTTAAGTCAAACAGAACTGAAATAGCATTTGCTGTGTTAAAATCATCATCCATTTCAGCTTCAAATTGTTTTGTGAAACCCTCCACCTTTTCTAACCATTTATCAACATCTTTTTCCAAATTCATACTTGTTTGCTTTCGATGTTCTAGGTTATGGTATGCAGTCTTGATTCTATCTAAGCTGATTTTAGCGCTATCCAAAAGTTCTTCTGTAAAATTAATTGGATTGCGGTAATGAACGCTAAGCATAAAGAAACGAATCACATGTGGATCATGCTTCTCGATCAGATCTCTTGTTAATACAAAATTCCCTAATGACTTGGACATCTTTTCATTATCGATATTAATATAGCCATTGTGCATCCAATAATTTGCAAAGCTTTTACCAGTCATTGCCTCTGATTGAGCAATTTCATTTTCATGGTGGGGAAATGTTAAGTCCTGTCCACCTGCGTGTATATCTATCGTTTCTCCTAAATACTTCTTAGCCATAGCTGAGCACTCAATATGCCACCCCGGGCGACCAAGCCCCCATGGTGAGCTCCAAGCGATTTCATCTGGTTTTGCCTGTTTCCATAGGGCAAAATCAAGCGGATCTTCTTTTTTCTCGCCAATTTGAATTCTGGCACCTGATCTCAACTCATCAATAGACTGTTGTGAGAGCTTTCCGTAGTTATCAAAAGCTCTTGGCTTAAAATACACATCTCCATCCGCAACATACGCAAATCCTTTATCGACTAGCCCTTTAATAAAAATTATGACCTCATCCATTGTTTCTGTAACGCGGGGATTATAGGTTGCCTCTTTTACACCTAAGGCATAAACGTCTTCTAAATAGGCATCTATAAAGCGGTTTGCTACATCTTGAACCTCTTCTCCTAACTCATTTGCAGCTTTTATAATCTTGTCATCTACATCTGTAAAGTTTAATACATAGTCAACATTATATCCTTTATACTCCAAATGCCTGCGCACCGTATCAAACACAATTGCTGGACGTGCATTTCCAATATGAATATAGTTATATACAGTAGGGCCGCATACATACATACTCACCCTATTATCCTGAAGAGGCTGAAATGATTGTTTTTCTCGATTTAACGTATTATAAATGGTTACTGACATTCTAATTACCTTCCTTCACCTTTGCTAATTCTTCTTTTAAATCGTTTATTTCTTTTTGTAGTTGATCACATCGGTCAGCTACAGGGTCTGGCATTTTATGGTGATCTAAGTCCCTTCGTATTTTCTCTCCATTTTGAATAACCACTCTTCCTGGGATCCCTACAACGGTCGAATGATCCGGTACGTCGTGCAGTACTACTGATCCTCCACCTACCTTAGAACTCTCACCAATTGTAATAGAACCAAGTACTTTAGCACCCGTTGATATAAGTACATTATCTTTAACTGTTGGGTGCCGCTTCCCCTTCTCTTTACCTGTTCCTCCAAGGGTTACTCCTTGAAAAACGGTAACGTTATCACCTATTTCACACGTCTCTCCAATAACAACACCCATACCATGATCGATAAAAAACCGTCTACCGATCTTAGCACCAGGATGAATTTCAATACCTGTAAAAAAGCGACTTACTTGTGATATGACACGTGCTAAAAAAAATAATCGTCGTCTATATAAAGCATGCGCAATCCGATGTGACCATATAGCATGCAAGCCTGAATAGGTTAAACATACTTCCACATAAGTCCGTGCTGCCGGATCCTGCTCAAATACAACACCCATATCTTCTTTCATTCGTTTAAACATCCCCATTACATATTACCTCCCCTACCTAGACTTTCTGTATTAATTGAAGAACATAACAGTCCTCCTGTTTTTAGTAAGCGTTTAGATAGCTAATCTACATTAGAAAACTCGGTTATCGCCAAGCCTTAATGGCGAAAGACCTTACACTTAGATAAGAAAGCTCTTATACTTCCTTATACCAAAAAAACGCCCCTGTGTAATCATTACACAGAGACGCTTATCACGCGGTTCCACTCTGTTTGGAGGACCTTCTCCCAACTTGTGCTCTCGTAACGGGAGAGTACCGCCGTTATGTACATTACTTCCATAACGGACTCCAAGGGGCACTTCAAAGATAATGCTTAAAATCACTCCCAGCCTATGGTGATTTTCTCTGGATAAGCTATACATCTTTTACTTTTCCTTTTCAGCGTTCAATTATTGTATTAATACTATATTACATTTTGCCCAGGATGTGAATTAATTAAGCTCCTAATTGTTTTAAAACGTTGTCCAACCGAGCTAAAATTACATCTTTACCTAATAACTCAATTGCCATTGGAAGTTCAGGTCCATGTGTTTGGCCAGTTGTAGCAACACGAATTGGCATAAATAACTTCTTCCCTCTATGGCCAGTCTCTTTTTGCGTTGCTTTGATTTGAGCTTTAATGGAGTCTTTAGTGAAATCATCTAAATGAATTAGTTTATCCGCATAAACCTGTAGTACTTCCGGTACTTGCTCCTCTTTTAGCACAGCCATTGCACTTTCATCATAACTGATCGATTCATTGAAAAACATCTCCGTTAACTCTACTATCTCCGCACCATACCTCATTTGCTCCCGGTATAAGGTAATGACACTTTCAGCCCAAGCCCTTTTTTCATCATCCATGTCTTCAGGTAGTTTACCAGCTTCGATTAAGTGTGGCATTGCCAATTCAATAACCGTTTCAAGATCAGTTGCTTTAATATATTCGTTGTTCATCCATTTTAACTTATGACGGTCAAAAATAGCCGCAGATGTTGATAGTCGTTCAGGATCAAATATATCAATAAGCGTTTTCTTATCAAATATTTCTTCCTCACCAACTGGTGACCAGCCTAACAATGTAATAAAGTTAAATAATGCTTCTGGCAAGTAACCTAAATTTCGATATTGCTCAATAAATTGTAATATATGCTGGTCTCGTTTACTTAACTTCTTACGTTCTTCATTAAGAATTAAAGTCATATGCCCAAATTGAGGTGCTTCCCAATCAAACGCATCATAAACCATCATTTGTTTTGGAGTATTTGAAATGTGCTCTTCCCCGCGCAATACATGAGAAATTTGCATCAAATGATCATCAATTGCTACTGCGAAGTTATATGTCGGAATACCATTTTTCTTCACAATAACCCAATCACCAAAATCACTTGATTCGAATGTAATATTACCTCTGACTATATCATGGAAAGTGTACGTATGGTTTTTAGGAACTCGTATACGTATGCTTGGTTGACGCCCCTCTTTTTCAAACTGAGCTATTTGGTCTTCTGTTAAATTACAATGTGCTCCAGAATATTTAGGAACTTGTCCCTTTGCACGCTGTTCTTCTCGTTCTGCATCTAATTCTTCCTCTGTCATGTAACACTTATATGCTAAATTACGTTCAAGTAGCTCATTTACATATTTGTTATATAGATCCAAACGTTCCATTTGGCGATAAGGCCCAAAATCACCACCGATATCTGCCCCTTCATCCCATTCAATTCCTAACCATTTTAAAAACATAAGCTGACTTTCTTCACCTTGAGCTACGTTTCTTTTATCATCTGTATCCTCAATCCGAATAATAAACTTTCCATCAAAGTGCTTAGCGTACAGATAATTAAATAATGCCGTACGCGCATTTCCTATATGTAAATGACCTGTTGGACTTGGCGCATAACGTACACGAACTTGATTTGTCATGGTAATACCCCTTTCTTTTCTTAAGGCTGTTTTCGTAAAGATTGTTGCTTCTGAGAGAATAGATATAGACTGCGACGTAACTTGATGTGAAGGTTAACCTACCGCTACGGAAATACACTTCGCTGTTATTTCCGTTACTGTCGTGGGACTGTATCTGTATTGATAAAACACCTTACCAGTTCGGGTGAGCGGAGGGCGGTGACTCCTGCGGGAACAGCACGTGTCCGAAGACCCCGCAGAGTGGTTTTCTCGAGGAGGCTGAGGCCGTGCCCGCGGAAAGCATCCGTCCGTAGCGATCCCGGACGGCGGCAATAGCACGCGTTCTTAGAAATAAGCCTAAAGTTACGTCACAGTTTATATCAACTATGAAGATGAAAAAGCAACAATGCGTGCGAAAGCAGCCTTACTTAAAAACAACCATATATTTATTAGAAACCTAATTCATTGTTTGCTTACTTTTAGTATAACAAAGTATAGACTGTAATACCTACTATCTCAGCCACACCCAACTAATAACAGAACAACCCACTGCAGAGGTCTAAACGAGCTAGTTTAGCTTTTATATTCGTATAACAAAAAGCGATAACATGTTACTGTTATCACTTTTTATTGTCCTCTTAAAGTTATACCTTTTTTACAGTGCTTTTTCAAGTAATTTTGGTTTAGCAAAGATCATTCTACCTGCAGATGTTTGTAGAACACTTGTGATAAGCACTTCAATCGTTTTTCCGATATAATCTCTACCTTCTTCAACAACGATCATTGTACCATCATCCAGATAGGCGATACCTTGGTTATGTTCTTTTCCATCCTTGATTACCTGTACCATTAACTCTTCCCCAGGTAGGACAACTGGTTTGACTGCGTTTGCCAAGTCATTAATATTTAAAACATCTACACCTTGAAGATCACACACTTTATTCAAATTAAAATCATTCGTTACAACGATACCATTTATTACTTTTGCTAGTTTTATCAGCTTACTATCTACCTCTGATATTTCTTCAAAATCACCCTCATAAATCTCAACTTTCACCGGTAACTCTTTTTGAATCCGGTTCAATACATCCAGACCACGACGTCCTCTATTACGCTTTAAGACATCTGAGGAATCAGCGATATGCTGCAACTCTCCTAAAACAAATTGTGGAATAACAATCGTTCCTTCCAAAAAGCTAGTTTGACATATATCAGCCACACGCCCATCAATAATGACGCTTGTGTCTAATATTTTTGCTTTTGGCTGGTTTGTTTCTGCATTATCTACATCAGTACCTCTACGTTTTTCTTTTTCTTTACGATTGATCGTCAACAAATTGATGAATTCATCCCGTCGTCTAAATCCAACCTGAAAACCAAGATAACCTAATAGTATAGTTAAAAAGAGTGGAATAACTTGCGAAACAAGTTCAATTTGTATGTCTGTTAACGGAATATTGATCAAAAAGGCAATTACCAATCCGACAATTAATCCTAAACTACCAAAAAACAAATCTCCTACTGGTACTTTGATCAGCGCATCTTCTACCCAACGTAAAAATCCAACAATATAATCTGTTATCCAATACGTGATAAGAAATAATATAATTGCACCTAATAATGTACCTAAATACGGGGAAGCAACCCAACTTGCTTCTGTAAAATCTAATAACTTAATAATATCTGGTATATATAAATATCCAATGGTACCACCGGCAATTACAAAAAATAAATGTACGATTTTTTTCAGCACCACCGTCACCTCCTAACCGTTATTATTACCTAATTTTATATAAAATAATCCAACTTATAATAATTTACCTCTATGATAACAAATAAATAATAGCACAATTGTAAAAATCAGTCAATTTGCAAATATAAAATTTTATCATAACCGTATATCAATGTCAATCTAATTTTACTAGAGTTTCTTCTATTTACCTTAAAACGCCAACTTCTAATGCTTCTTGAACTGTATTTACACCGATAACTTGAATGTTTTCTGGTATCATCCATCCATCTAAATTCTTTTTTGGACAAATAACGCGCTTAAATCCGAGTTTGGCAGCCTCCTGAACACGCTGGTCTATTCTAGAAACCCGTCTCACTTCTCCTGTTAACCCCACCTCCCCAATAAATATATCATCTGGTTTAGTAGGCTGATCTCGAAAGCTAGATACAATACTAACTGCAACAGCAAGGTCAATGGCGGGCTCATCAAGTTTCACACCACCTGCTACCTTAATATAGGCATCTTGGTTTTGTAGCATTAAGCCTACACGTTTTTCTAACACTGCCATTAGTAATGGCACACGATTATTATCAAACCCTGTTGCCATCCGGCGCGGATTACCAAAGCTTGACGGTGAAATTAATGCTTGAATCTCGACTAATACAGGTCTTGTACCCTCCATAGATGCTACAACCGTTGATCCAGCCGCACCATGTGAACGTTCTTCTAAAAATATTTCAGAAGGGTTTAACACTTCACGTAAACCTTCTTCTTTCATTTCAAATATACCCATTTCATTTGTACTTCCAAAACGATTTTTTACGCCACGCAAAATACGGAATGTATGATGTCTTTCTCCCTCGAAATAAAGGACTGCATCAACCATATGCTCAAGCAATCGTGGCCCTGCAATGGCACCTTCCTTCGTTACGTGCCCGACAATAAAAATGGGAATACCTTTTGTTTTAGCTATTTTCATTAGTTCACTTGTACATTCACGAACCTGCGATACACTACCTGGTGCACTAGTGACTTCTTCTCTGAAAATGGTTTGTATCGAATCAATGACCACAAAGGATGGTTTTAATTTTTCGATTTGATTTCCAATATCATACAAATTCGTTTCTGCTAATACGTATAATAAATCTGCTTTAACACCTAGTCGTTCTGCTCGTAGTTTTGTCTGTCTAGTAGACTCCTCACCAGAAATATATAGCACTGGTAACTGTTTTTCTGCTAGTTGAGATGATATCTGAAGTAACAGTGTTGATTTACCTATCCCGGGGTCTCCACCTATAAGTACTAATGAGCCTGGTACAATCCCACCACCAAGCACCCGATTAAATTCTTCCATCGAGGTTGTAACACGCGGTTCTTCTTGTGATTCAATCTCTGTTATTCTTTCAGGCTTACTAACTGTGTTCATGTCCCTTCCTAATGTATGCCTGCTTTTCACAGTAGATGATTCCAATTCCTCAACTAATGTGTTCCAGTTATTGCAACCCGGACATTTCCCCATCCATTTAGCAGATTCATATCCACAGTCTTGACAAACATACTTCGATTTACGTTTAGCCACCACTTACATCCCCTTATATCTATCCTATCTGTAAATTAATACGATTAACATAACGTAAACGTTACATCTTTTTATCAATTTATTAATATTTATACTATAATTCTGCCACAATCAGTATTGAAAACCACAGCTACTCATATTTTATCACTCGTTTAAAATGTGCATAGTAGGAAAAAAACTAGAAGGTTGATTCCTTCTAGCTTTTTTAACTATTTATTCTAAAGTTCACTTTTAGGGCAAAATAACATATTCACCTTTGTTATTTAACCCGATTTTTACTTTTTGACCTTTTGCAATTGTTTCCTTCAGTAATTCCTCTGATAATAAATCTTCAATATTCTTCTGTATTGACCTGCGGAGTGGTCTTGCTCCATACTCCGGATCAAATCCTTCATTGGCAATTTTTTCAATAGCTTTATCTGTTAAAGAGAAAACGATATCTTGTTCTTTCAAACGAGTTTTCAATTGCTCGACCATTAACGTCACTATATCTTTCATATGCTTTCTCTCTAATGAATGGAAGACAATCATTTCGTCAATACGATTTAAAAACTCAGGGCGAAATGCTTTTTTCATTTCATCAGTAACTTTTTTCTTCATATCTTTATATTCTTGACCTTCTTCACCAAGGCTGAAGCCAACATATTTGTTACGTTTTAACTCATTTGCCCCCACGTTGGAAGTCATAATTAGAACGGTGTTACGAAAATCGATAACACGACCTTTTGAATCCGTTAAGCGACCATCCTCAAGTACTTGCAGAAGAATGTTAAACACTTCTGGATGAGCCTTTTCCACTTCATCTAGTAATACAACAGAGTAAGGTTTTCTACGAACCTTTTCTGTAAGCTGTCCACCCTCTTCATACCCTACATAACCTGGAGGAGAACCTACTAAACGTGAAGTTGAATGTTTTTCCATGTACTCAGACATGTCAATACGAATCATTGCCTCTTCATCGGCAAACATCGTTTCAGCTAATGCACGCGCAAGCTCCGTTTTACCTACCCCTGTAGGTCCTAAGAAAATAAAGGAGCCAATTGGACGTTTAGGGTCCTTTAATCCAGCACGAGCTCTGCGTATTGCTTTTGAGACAGCATTAACCGATTCTTCCTGACCTATAACGCGTTTGTGCAACGTGTCTTCCATATTTAATAAACGTTCACTTTCGTCCTTAGTTAATCTAGAAACTGGTACACCAGTCCATATGGAAACAACATCGGCAATATCTTCAACTGTTACTTCTGAATCCTCTTGCCCTTGTTTTTCTTTCCATTTAGTTTTTGTTTCCTCTAATTCTTCACGTAACCTTTGTTCCGAATCACGTAATGAGGCTGCTTTTTCAAATGCCTGACTTTGTACAGCTGCATCCTTTTCTTTACGCACTTCTTCTAATTTCTGTTCTAATTCCTTTAGATTTGGCGGAATAGTGTAGGATTGCAAGCGAACCTTAGACCCAGCTTCATCAATAAGATCAATTGCTTTATCAGGTAAAAACCGATCAGTAATGTACCGGCTAGACAAGTTAGCTGCTGCTTCAATTGCTTCATCTGTAATTGTCACACGGTGATGTGCCTCGTAACGATCACGTAAGCCACCTAAAATTTTAATTGTTTCTTCAAGTGTTGGTTCATCGACTTGTATTGGCTGAAATCTTCGTTCTAATGCTGCATCTTTTTCAATATATTTACGATATTCATCCATCGTTGTTGCACCAATACACTGCAATTCTCCACGAGCTAGTGATGGTTTTAAAATATTTGATGCGTCAATAGCACCTTCAGCACCGCCTGCTCCAATTAGCGTGTGCAATTCATCAATAAACAAGATAATATTACCTGCTTGACGTATTTCTTCCATAACCTTTTTTAAACGATCCTCAAATTCACCACGATACTTCGTTCCCGCAACAACAGTACCCATATCAAGTGTCATAACACGCTTATCACGAAGAGTTTCGGGAATTTCATTGTCTATAATCTGTTGTGCTAATCCTTCAGCAACGGCTGTTTTACCAACCCCTGGTTCACCGATTAAAACCGGATTGTTTTTCGTACGTCTACTTAACACCTGAATTACCCGTTCAATTTCTTTACTGCGGCCAATAACAGGGTCAATATTTCCCTCTTTTGCAATTACCGTTAAATCTCTAGCGAGTGAGTCTAACGTTGGAGTATTAGCACTACTGGATGCCTGACCTCTGCCTTGACGACCTGCTTGAGATTCGTTACTGCCTAACAACTGCAATACTTGTTGTCTGGCTTTATTTAGGCTTACGCCGAGATTATTTAATACGCGAGCCGCAACACCTTCACCTTCACGGATTAAACCTAAAAGAATGTGTTCAGTACCTACGTATGAATGTCCAAGCTTTCTTGCCTCATCCTGTGATAACTCCACAACCTTTTTCGCGCGTGGTGTATAATGAATCGTTTGCATTGGCTGTTTACCAACACCGATTAACTTCTCTACTTCTTCTTGTATTTTTGACACTTCCAGGCCTAAGGACTGTAAAGCCTTTGCAGCTATACCATCACCTTCGCGAACAAGTCCTAAAAGAATATGTTCTGTGCCAATATTGTTATGACCCAGACGTACTGCCTCCTCTTGTGATAAGGCTAATACCTTTTGAGCTCTTTCTGTAAAACGTCCAAACATCATATAACTTTCCTCCTACTTATTTCTCTAATAATATACGTTCACGAATTAGTGAGGCGCGAAGTATATCTCGTTCATTTGCAGTTAATGTTTTCTTTGCATATTGCTGCAAGAATCCAGGCTGTGTAAGAACCATTAATTCATTAAGTATATTTCGTTGTACATTTTCTATAATACCCAAATCGATCCCAAGCCGTACATCTGAGAGACATTTTGCAGCTTCTTTTGACTCGATAATTCGACTGTACTCAAGAATACCATACGAACGATAGATCCGATCTTCCAACCTCGTGTTAGATTGTTCCACTAATCTATTTCTTGCATTTCTTTCATGTTCTATTAATTGTTGGACAACACTTTGCAAATCCTCAACAATATCCTGTTCTGATCTTCCAAGTGTGATTTGATTTGATATTTGAAAAATATTACCTACTGCCTCACTACCCTCACCATATATACCACGTACCACAAGCCCTAGTTGATTTATAGCGGGAATCATTCGATTAATTTGTTGGGTCAGCACCAATGCCGGTAAATGCATCATTACCGACGCACGCATTCCGGTACCTACGTTAGTTGGGCAGCTAGTTAAATATCCTCTCGTCTCATCAAATGCGTAATTAACTTTTTCCTCTAAAAAATCATCAAATTCAAATGACTTTTTTAGTGCTTTATTTAATTGAAACCCAGGAAAATAAAGCTGAATTCGAATATGATCTTCTTCATTTATCATGACAGATATCTTTTCATTCTCAGAAATAAGTGCTGCTGCAGCCTGCGCTTGATCCGCCAGATGAGGACTAATTAAATGTTTTTCCACTAACACCCGTTTCTCGATTGGGGTCAAATCACGAATAGCCACAAACCCAAAACTTTTATTATCCTGAAAAGACTTATCGTTATATTCTTTTTGAAAAAACTGATGAATCTCTTCCAAATCTTCTTGATTAGCTAGTATCGGGAATGACACTTGCGAAAAGTTTCGAGCTAAACGGATTCTACTACTTAAAACAATATCACTATCCGGGCCTTCTTCCCGCATCCAAGGACTAATTGCCTCATTCATAAAATGCTGTAGCGTCATGAATCATCACCACCTTTTCGCATTTCTGTTTCTAAGCCCCTAATTTTGTCACGAACTTTTGCAGCGTCCTCAAAATCTTCTTTTTCAATTAACGTTTGTAACTCTTTTTTATATGATTCCAATTGCTTTTTGGCATGTAAATTACCGCCTTTTCGCTTTGGAATTTTCCCATGATGTTTTGTATTCCCACTATGGACTCGGCGAAAAATGGGGTCCAGTCTCTCTGAGAATGCATGATAACATTCTGCACATCCAAATTTTCCAACCCGTTTAAATTCAGATAAGGTCATTTCACACTGCGGACATTGTAATTCTTTCGTCTGCTTAAATGTTGGATTACTATTCGCCCCTATGGATGATGAATCAAAATTAAACAAACCAGATAACAAGTTGTGAAGTGAATACCCTTCTTCAGGATATGTCATATACCCTTTTTCCTTTGCGCATACTTCACAGACGTGTACTTCTGTTTTATTCCCATTAATAACTTGTGTAAAGTGAAGTGTGGCAGGCCGCTTTTGGCATTCTTGGCATTCCATAACGACTTCCCCCTTTTTTACTTATTTAAATATTTCAATGTAGTTAACATAGATGTTAATATCCGTGCACGAACTTCATCCCGTAGAGGTAACTGAAAAGCTAACGTTTCCCTGCCTATTGCACTTACTATGAGCTTCGCTTCACGTTCAGTAATCAGCTCTTCTTCAAGAAGCCTCTCTAAAACATCAACAGCGGCCTGTTGGGTAATTTTTGGATTTATCATTTCAATAATTTCATCAATTAGTTCTGCTTTCTCCTGATACATAATACGAATAATCCGAATATATCCTCCACCACCACGTTTACTCTCTACTATATATCCTTTTTCCACAGTAAAGCGTGTATTAATCACGTAATTAATTTGCGATGGTACACAGTGAAATTGATCCGCGATTTCACTTCGTTTAATTTCTATTACATTGTGACCAGCTGTTTGCAAAACCTTTTTTAAATACTGTTCAATAACATCTGACACATTACCCACGAGCCCACCTCCTTTTTACCTTTATGAGCTAACCAACTATTTATAATATGCTTTTGACTTTGACTATCTTTGACTATATTTTTAATTATACGCAAAAATAAGTGAGATGCAACTAATAGTCTTTACCTATTGTAGACAAAGCTTATAAAAACAAAACACTCAAAAAAGCAGTAACCCAAAAACCTTACAGTGTGATAATCGTGTAAGGTTTTCTGGGGAGATGTAATTATTTTTTCTCAATTACGTTTTTAATTTGATTAATATTTGATAATTCCTCAAATAATCGGATTCGATCGAGCGAGGGGTCATGGTCAATTTTTATAAATATGTTTCTTAGATTATCTTCTTCCTTTTCAATTTCAACTTGTTTAATATTTAAATCGAACATCTCAAAAACAGAGACAATTTTATTTACTTGTAATCCAGGCAACGCGATAATCTCAATTAAATGTGAAGAACGACCCTTTGTAAATATTTTTTCAAAGTTGTTTAGAAACACTAAGCTAAGCAATATGATAAAGGTGGTAAATACTGCAGGAGCATACATCCCTGCTCCGACAACAAGGCCTAAACCAGCAACTGTCCAGATAGATGCTGCTGTGGTTAAACCGCGAATTGTCATTCCGTTTACGATAATTGTTCCAGCTCCTAAAAAGCCAATACCACTTATAACGTAAGAAGGAATTCTTGCAGGATCAAAACGAACGTGATCATATTTATCTATGAATGCCTCAAATCCATATAACGAAAGTAGCATCATTAAACATGCTCCAACACCAACTAATATATGTGTACGAAAACCAGCAGAGTGGTTCTTTAACTCTCGTTCAAAACCAATTAAGCCAGATAATAGTAACGCTATTAACACACGTACCATTATTATAAGAAAGTGTTCACCAAGAATTTGATCAACCAATTCACTCATCCTTCTCCCTCCCCATCTAATTTATATATATCCTTTTATTTTATATGAAATTACAATAAATATATAGTGAGAAAATTTAAGAAACTTTTTTAGCCTTATAAAGGGATATTACAGCATACTATAGAATGATTAGTACCAAAGGCTGTTTTATGCACGCATTGTTGCTTTTTCATCTTTATAGTTGATATAAATTTCGGCGTAACTTGAGATGATGGTTGATTTTCGCTGTAGGAGTTGACTCCTAGAAAGTGCATACGCATTTTCCTCGTGCAATGTGTTGCTTTCGTAGCCTTCCTAGTCCTGTGGGAACAGCGCATGTCCGAATTCCCCGGGTAGTGCGCCTGCGTTTTCTAGGCAGAATAGAAAAGAAAACTTTGCTATTCTGCATAAGTGCAACTAAGGCATAAGTGTTATTATTCGAATTTCACTTTGAAGAAGCCAGTCAAAATCAGGTGATTGCCGAATTGTAAGCCTTCCAAAATACAGATAGTGAATTTGCAAACGCGATTGAAGCCTGATTTTAAATTAGACTTATCCTCCCCAATGGCCACATGCACCATGGTGGAATTATGATGTTGAAAATAATAAATGTGGTGCAGTTACTAAAATCAAAAATTAGAAAACTTGGCTTATCACCAAGCCTTAGTTGCATTTATGCAGATAAGAAAGATTTATACTTTCTTATCTGCCAAAAAAAGGCTAAGATACAATTAATGTATCTTAGCCTTTTTATTGCCTGGCGGCGTCCTACTCTTGCAGGGGCAAAGCCCCAACTACCATCAGCGCTGGAGAGCTTAACTTCTGTGTTCGGTATGGGAACAGGTGTGTCCTCT
>NZ_JBHTKJ010000015.1:0-3133 GCF_042675965.1 Virgibacillus byunsanensis
GAATAAATTCCAAAATTAAACGTTTGATAATCTTTAAATTTTTTTATGCAACGCTAGTGATAATTTCTTATAAAATAAGATAAGGCAGGGGGGAACCTGCTTTATCTTACTTTATCGATTATAGAAAATCCTGAACATCATCCATTTTTGTATAAACATTTTCTAGAAACTTAGAGTCAAATTTATCATACCACGAATCCGGTAATTCAATTTCGATTAATAGTTGGATAAATTCTTCTAAGAGATTACCATCGAATTGCAGCCAAGCGCACCTTCTCAATTCTTCAAATGCCTCGTGATAGGACATCTTCCTAATCTTATAATTTCTTATCTCATAGGTCATTACATCAAAGGAGTCACAAATTCTGATTATTCTTCCCTGTAAAGAGATATCCTCTCCGACTAATCGGCGTGGGTATCCCGTCCCATCCCAATTTTCGTGGTGGTCTCTTACAAATCGAGCAGCCCTTGTTTTGCCAAGCTCCTTTCGAACGATCAGGTTACCGACATGAGAATGGCTTTCAATAATTGTTTTTTCTAAACTACTTAACTTTGTCGGTTTAAAAAGGATTTCCTTTGATAACCCCATTTTTCCTATATCGTGTAATAGTGCAGCAATTTTTAAATCTTCATCATAGCAATTTAGTTTTTTTGCTAGCATGGACGTGAGATACATAACCCGGATAGAATGATGCTTAAATTCTATCAAGACTTCGTTGTCTTGGGCAATGTCCTCAAATAAGGATTCAGGTGTCCTTTTGCTAATCATGTCATCTCCCCTATCAAAATATTTTTAATTTTGTGTTATTAATGGGTCTATCATACCATAAAATTTGTCGATTTGCTTTTCTTTCAAAACAGAAATAATTTGGATTTCTGTATTTTAATAGGGTGGTTTTATAATTAAAAATTATTATACCTTCATCCTTTTTAGTAGACTCATTTATGGTATGATAATTCCTAACCAATTATTTATTAGGTAGGTGGTTTCTTTGTTTTTAAAGGAAATAGATGAAGAACTTATATTAAGGGTTCTAGACGTAGCTGAGGCAGATACGTTATTTCAGCTGACAGATGATTCTCGTGATCACCTACGTGAATGGCTAGGGTGGGTAGATACAACTAAAACAATTGACGATTCACGTTCATTTATTGAACATACCCTTCAAGCATATACGGACAAAAAAGGTTTGACAACAGGGATTTTTTATAAAGGGGCACTTGTTGGGACAGCTGGATTTAATAGTTTTGATTGGATCAATAAAATTGGTTATATAGGTTATTGGGTTTCCCATCACTATCAAGGAAACGGTATAGTGACACGGGCTACACGCGCACTGACTGATTATGCCTTTCATGAATTGCAACTAAATCGAGTGGATATTCGTGCAGCATATGAAAATAAAAAAAGTCGAGCTATTCCCGAACGACTGGGATTTACGAAAGAAGGGCAGATCAGACAAGCAGAGTTCCTATATGACCATTTCGTTGATCACGTCGTATATGGAATGCTTGCAAATGAATGGGTTACATATTAATGATAGATCTTTAAATCCCCCTACACCGTGTGTATAGGGGGATTTTCCATTTCCCGGGAAATATCGACTAATAAAGTCGAGCGCTGTCGATTATTTCCTTCCACCGTTCTCATAAAGCTCATCAAAATGCTTAACCATTTCAAAGTCCAAGTCAGTAAGTCCCTTAGCTTGCCATGATGAAATCTTTAATGTTACTACCTTGTAGTCAATTGAAATGAACGGGTGATGCTGTTTGTTTTCGGCGTATTCTGCTATCTTGTCAACAAACCGAACGCCGTCTAAGTAATTTCTAAAACGATATTTCCGTGCGATCCACTTTTCGTCAAGTCGTTTCCAGTTCGATAAGTTATCTAATTCCTTGGTGATTTGTTCTTCACTTAGTCGTTCCATCGTATTCCTCCTCTACCATTTTAGGTTCTAAAAATCTTTTTCCCTCCATTAATTTTAACAAACATTTACATACTAGTGTGTTTTTTTGGAATAATCCGAAAGATATCAACAGTTTATCCACAGAAAAATGTGGATAAGTTTGTGTATATTTCCTATTATCACTGTGTTTATATGACGCATACATAAAATTGTCATAATTTATTCGAAATACTTGTTCATTAGTGATTTGAATCATAAGTCAAAGAAAAGACTTCCCATAAACTTATTTAAACGTTTGATTTAAAAGGGAGGAGATAACACGTGGATTATGTGAAGCCAAAAGAAGTTGTTAGTTCAGTGGCGGAAGCAGGAGCAGCAAAGGCTACCCTACCTATTCGTGACATATTAATAAAAGCGGCTTTGTCAGGTGCTTTTCTAGGCTATTCAACCACACTTGCTTTTACTGCATCAATCCAAACAGGTTTGGATCTGGTTGGTGCTGCTATTTTCCCTGCTGGATTTGTACTCATTTTATTATTAAATTTAGAACTCGTGACTGGATCATTTGCTATGCTTCCGATTTCAAAGTTGCGGCAGAAAACAACAGTTCCACTAATTGCACGCAATTTTTTCTGGGCATTTGTAGGAAATTTAATTGGTAGTGTGTTTTATGCAGTATTGTTCAGTATTTATATTACTAAATTCGGCCATGTAGATGATTCGTTATTGATTCAAAAAATTATCGCTGTTGCAGAGGGAAAGACAGTGGGTTACCAGAGTTACGGATCCGATGGTATGATTGTTTTGTTTGTGAAGGCTTTATTGTGTAACTGGATGGTAACCATGGGAGCAATAATGGCATTTACTTCTCAAGCTACAATCGGGAAAATTGTTGCAATGTGGCTCCCTGTATTTATTTTTTTCGCACAAGGTTTTGAACATGCGGTCGTTAATATGTTTCTTATCCCCGCTGCCATAATGGTTGGTGCAGATATTAGCTTTGGAGATTGGTGGCTATGGAACCAGATTCCTGTTACGATTGGTAATTTTATAAGTGGTTTCTTATTTACTGGGTTAGCTTTACATATAATTACGAAGCAGCACGAACCTGAACTGGTAACTAATTTTTAGAAAACTTGGCTTATCGCCAAGCCATAATGGTCAAGTAGGAGGGGACCTTTCCTCAAGGATTGTGTCCCGCCCCCCTCACAGATCCGTGCGGGCGC